>JAKORQ010000231.1 GCA_029777755.1 Planctomycetota bacterium | reverse complement strand
GCAGCGCGTCTATTTCGGGCCGGAGAAGCCTGAGTACAAGGACTTCCCAGAGGTGGACGCCCGCGAGATTACCGTGCTGACGCCCCTGACGATCATGGCCATCGTCCTGGGCATACTGCCGACGCTGACGTTCTTTATCTTTACCGACCGCACGGTAATGGCCGTGCTCGATCTGTTCTGATTACTGAAGAGAGACTATGGGCATGCTCCTGGCCATCGGTTCGCCGTTCATTCCGTCAATCACGCAGCTTCAGCCATTCGTGGCGGAGCTGTGGCTGATCGCCGGAGTGGTTGCTGTTTTGCTGGCGGCAATGTCCGGCAGCAGGAGCAACGCCGTCAGCGGCGCCGTGGCGCTTATCTCGGTGCTGATGGCACTTGCCTGGCTGCTGCTTTCCGGCGGCGACCCCATGGGGGTGAGCTTCCGCGGGATGCTTCTCTCCGACCCGATGGCTGTCTACTGGAAGGTGATCCTGCTGCTGTTTACGGCCGGGATCATTGTCATGTGGTTCACCACCACCCGGGCGACCATGCACGAGGGAGATGGGCCTGAATACTTCACGCTCCTGCTCACCGCCACGCTGGGCATGTGCCTGATGAGCTCCACCAGCAACCTGCTGATGCTGGTGATTGCGGTAGAGATGGCGAGCTTGCCCAGCTATGTGCTGGCTGGTTTCCGCAAGACGCATCGGATGGGGGCGGAGGCATCGCTGAAGTATGTGCTGTTTGGCGCCGCTTCCAGTGCCATCATGATCTATGGCCTGTCGATGCTCTATGGTGCATACGGCACACTGCAGCTCGATGGCCCCGAGGGCATCGCCGCCCAGATTTCACGGGCGGGCGGGCCGACGCCGGTGCTGATGCTGGCGTTCGCCGGTATCGTGGCGGGTTTGGGCTTCAAGCTGTCGATCGTTCCGCTGCACTTCTGGTGCCCGGATGTGTTTGAGGGCGCGAGCGTGGAGATCTCGGCGTTTCTGTCGGTGGCATCGAAGGGCGCCGCGCTGATGCTGCTGGTCCGCGTGCTGATGATCCTGGCCGAGTCGATGCGCTTCATCGATGGCACCATCAGCCTGACCGCCATCTCGGCCATACTCGGTACGATCGGTGTCATCACTGCGACGATCGGCAATACCGCCGCGTTCGGGCAGACCAACATCAAGCGCCTGCTGGCATGGAGCTCTATCGCACACGCGGGCTACATGGTCTGCGCCCTGTCGCTGCTGGTCGCCAATCGATCGAACATTGTCAGCGATGGCGTGAATCTGCCGGTACAGGCGATTTTGATCTACCTGTCGGTCTACCTGTTCATGAACCTGGGGGCATTCCTGGTGGCAGGGCTGGTGGCCCGCGAGACAGGCGGTGAGGAACTGTATGACTTCGCCGGGCTGGGTCGCCGGGCGCCGGTGCTGGCGCTGACGATGGCCGCCTTCATGTTCAGCCTGATCGGGTTGCCTCCGTTTGCCGGGTTTGTGGCGAAGCTGAACCTGATGTGGGTAATCGCCGAGAACGGCAGCTGGTGGTGGATCATCGTGGCGTTCATCGGCCTGAACACGATCTTCAGCCTGTACTATTACGTGCGGGTGCTGAGGGCGATGTACCTGGAGACGTCGGACAAGCCTGCCCTTCGGCCGAACCCGGCTGGCGTCGGCTTGAGCCTGGCGTGCGCGGTGATGCTGTTGGCAATGTTCATCGGGTTCTCCCCGTTCACGCGCCTGGCGGCTTCGGCAAGCCAGATGACGCAGTCGCCTTCACCGGCCGCGGCCGCCACGGCCTCGCTTCCATGATGCAAAGAGGTACGAAGGCATCGAGGCTCGCGGGCACGAAGGAATAACCGGAGCGACGAAGGGGAGTTGCCTGGGTGCGAAAACGTGGCGAATCGGGTAGAAAGCCGTGACAGGTATGCCTAGCCGTCTCGACAAACGTCGAAGTCGCAACCACCGAGCGTTTCCGCACATCTCGATGCTCTCGTTGGGTCGCCCTGCCCCGCCTCAAAGTCTTGCGGCCTGAAGACAAGCTGCTCCAGGCGTACGGGGCGTTTTCCGGCGTCTGTTGAGCCAACCTCTGCTGACACAAGCGTTTCGCAAGCCTAGCATTGACCGAGGAAGTCTGCCCCTGGGCGGGGTGGTCTCTGCAGGTATTACATCCTTGCGGATGAGGTCTATGGCACTCAGCACATCGATCGACGTTGGCTTGGCAAACGCCGAGTACGTGGAACAGCTATATGCGCAGTTCCGAAGCAATCCCGCTAGCATAGACAGCACTTGGGCGGCGTTCTTCAGCGCCCTCGAGTCCCAGGAGGGACCGCCGGCAGGGCTGCCGGCCCGGGCGGCCGAACCGCAGGGGTTGCGGATCGAGATTGCCAACTTGGTGCACGCCTACCGGGAGCTGGGGCATTTCGTTGCCAATCTCGATCCGCTGGGAAACAAGCGGCCTGACCACCCGCTGCTGTCCCTGGAGGAGTACGGGCTTAATGAGTCGTACCTCGACCAGGAAGTCGGCAACGGCGGTTTCCTTGGGCCCACCAATGGCACGCTGCGCGACCTTCTGGACAAGCTGCGGATGACCTACTGCTCGACGATCGGGGTGGAGTACACCCACATCGCGGACAAGGCCCAACGTGACTGGCTGGAGCAACAGATTGAGCCGACGCTGAATCGGCCGGCACTCTCGGCCGAGGAGCGCCGGTGGCTGCTTGAGGAGATCTGCAAGGCGCAGGGGTTTGAAGAGTTCCTGCACACGCGCTTCGTGGGGCAGAAGCGCTTCTCAGTCGAGGGGGCTGAGGCGCTGGTCCCGTTGCTTAACTCGATCGTTGATTCCGGCGCCGATCATGAACTGGAAGAATTGGTGATCGGCATGGCCCACCGTGGCCGCCTCAACGTGCTGGCCCATGTGGTGGGCAAGCCACTGGAGCTGATGCTGGCGGAGTTCGCCGGCCTGCTGCCGCATGAAAAGCATGAAGGCAGCGGCGACGTGAAGTATCACCTGGGTTACTCCGGCCGGCGCGTCACGCGGGGAGGCAAGCAGGTGCACCTGGCACTGAGCTTCAACCCCAGCCACCTTGAGCTGGTCGATCCTGTCGTGGAGGGTATCGTCCGCGGCAAGCAGTATTACCTGAATGACACGGAGAGGACGCGGGTTGTTCCGCTGCTGATCCACGGCGATGCCGCCTTCTGCGGGCAGGGGATTGTGCAGGAGACGCTGGCACTGTCGGAAATGCCTTACTGGCGCACCGGCGGCACGGTGCACGTGATCGTGAACAACCAGATCGGCTTCACGACCATGCCCAAGCAGGGCCGCTTCACCGCGTATCCCACCGATGTCGCCAAGAGCATCCAGGCCCCGATTTTCCACGTCAATGGCGATGACGTGGAGGCCGTGGTGCATGTGGCTCGCCTTGCCATCGCCTTCAGGCAACGCTTCCACACCGATGTGATGATCGACCTGTGGTGCTATCGCAGGCACGGGCACAACGAGACAGACGAGCCCACCTTCACCCAGCCGCTGATGTATCGGCAGATCGCCTCCCATCCCACCGTTCGCGAGATCTACGCCGAAAAGCTGATCAAGGAAAACGTAATTACCCGCGAGGAGTATGATGCCATGCGCAAGGCGGTCTCTGCCCGCCTGGAGGCCGCGCAAGCCGCGTCGAAGGACACAGCGCCTCAGCAGGTGATGCCCCCGTTCGGCGGGGTGTGGAAGGACATGACCGTTGCCGGCCCTGACTGGAGCGCCAAGACGCAGATCAGCCGGGAGATGATCGAGCGCATCGGCGAGGCGGCCACCCGCCTGCCCCAGGGGTTTGAGGTGCATCCCAAGCTGCGGAAGCTGCTTTCCTCGCGGCGGGAGATGGCCAAGGGGCAGATCCCGATCGACTGGGGAACGGCCGAGATGTTCGCGCTTGGCAGCCTGCTGCTGGAGGGTACTCCGATCCGCTTCGTTGGCCAGGATGTGCAGCGCGGTACGTTCTCGCATCGCCACGCCTGCCTGCATGACTACAAGACCGGCGCTAAGTACTTTCCGCTGGCCAATCTCTCGCCCGACCAGGCGCCGTTCATCATCGTCAACACGATGCTCTCGGAACTGGCGGTGCTGGGGTTTGAGTATGGATTCGCATCGTCGGATCCGCGCAACCTGATCGTGTGGGAGGCGCAGTTCGGCGACTTCGTCAACGGAGCCCAGCCGATCATCGACCAGTTCATCGCATCCGGCGAGACGAAGTGGCGCAAGAGCTGCGGGCTGGTGGTGCTGCTGCCGCACGGATATGAAGGGCAGGGGCCAGAGCATTCCAATGGCTATGTCGAGCGCTTCCTGCAGCTTTGCGCGGAGAACAACATGCAGGTCTGCATGCCGACGCTTCCGTCGCAATACTTCCACCTGCTGCGCCGACAGATGCTCAGGAGCTTCCGCAAGCCGCTGATCTGCTTCACGCCCAAGAGCCTGCTTCGTGCGGACTTTGCCAGCTCACTGATCGCGGAGTTCACCGACCGCACGTTCCAACTGGTGCTGGATGACCCGGCCAATCTGCCGCGCGAGCGCGTGCGGCGGCTGCTGCTGTGCACGGGCAAGGTGTTCTACACCCTCGATGCCGCACGGCGCAAGAACAACATCGACGATGTGGCGATTGTGCGTGTCGAGCAGCTTTACCCGTTCCCGCAAAAGGAGCTTCAGCAGATCATTGCAAAGTACAACAATGCCCATGAGGTCGTGTGGGTGCAGGAAGAGCCGATGAATCGTGGCGCATGGAGCTTCATGTCGCAGCGACTGCCGGCAATACTGCCGGATCTGGCGGTGCTCAGCTACGTTGGGCGGCCTGAGGCGGCGTCGCCGGCGACGGGTTACTACCACGACCACGTGCTCGAGGAGCAGACGATCGTCGCCACCGCCCTGGAACTCCAGGGCATCAAGCTGCCCACCGAGCGGAGCGTCAAGGCGGCGGCCGCGCGGAAGGCGACACCAGTTTCAGACTGATTGTGATGATGGGAAGGAAAGGCGAGCGGCCTGTTTGCCGGGTAGTTTTCGCCTCAAGGGAAAGTGAGCAATAACGAAATGGCTATCGCGGTCCAGATTCCACCTCTCGGCGAATCGGTTGCCCAGGCGGTATTGATAAAGTGGCACAAGAAGTCAGGCGAGCGCGTCTCCAAGGACGAGCCGCTGTGCGAACTGGAGACGGACAAGGCCAATGTGGATCTTCCCTCGCCGGCCGATGGGGTGATCGCGACCAGCGTCTCCGAGGGTGACACGGTCGAGATCGGACAGACCATCGCCTCAATTGATGAGAGCGCAGCAGCCGCCAAGACGCCAGCGAGCGCCGAGCCTGAGAAGGCCCTGGAAAAGCCCGCGGAACAGACATCCGCGGCGGAAGGAGCGGCGGTGTCCCCGGCGGCCCGGCGGATCGCCGCCGAGACAGGCATCGACCCGGCCGCGGTGACCGGCACCGGCAGGGGCGGGAGAGTCACCAAGGAAGACATGGCGGCCGCGGTCGCCAAGCAAAGCACCGCCGACGCGACCGTCCCGGCGGAGCCGGCCCCATCCCCGGCGACGACATTTCCTCCCAAGAGCGGCATGCCTCCGCGTTCGCCCAAGTCGGCGGCCATTCCCGAGCCCAGGCCGGTGACAGTCGCGCAGGAGGGTGGCGAGCGGCGCGAGCCGATGTCCAAGATCCGCCGCAAGATCGCGGAGCGACTCGTCCAGGCGCAGCAGACGGCGGCCATCCTCACCACCTTCAATGAAGTGGACATGAGCACCATCCAGGAGCTGCGGTCGCGCTACAAGGAACGCTTTAACGAAGTGCATGGCGTAGGGCTGGGGTTCATGTCGTTCTTCGTGCGCGGCTGCGTACAGGCGCTGCGCGAATTCCCGAGGATCAATGCCTTCATCGATGGCAACGACATCATCTATCACGACTACGTGAACATGGGGATCGCGGTGAGCACCGAGAGGGGGCTTGCCGTGCCGGTACTGCGGAACGCCCACCTGATGAGCTTTGCCCAGATCGAGTCGGAGATTAAGCGCCTGGCGCTGGCAGCCCGCGATGGCAAGCTGGCGGTGGAGGAGCTTTCCGGCGGCACGTTCACCATCACCAATGGCGGCGTGTTCGGGTCGCTCCTGTCGACGCCGATACTCAATCCGCCGCAGTCCGGCATCCTGGGCATGCATGCCATCCAGAAGCGGCCGGTGGCTGTGGGCGACAAGGTGGAGATTCGCCCGATGATGTACATCGCGCTCTCGTATGACCATCGCATCGTCGATGGACGAGAGAGCGTGTCCTTCCTCGTTCGCCTCAAGCAACTGCTGGAAGACCCGGCCCGGCTGATGCTGGAGATTTGATCGAGCAGGGAGATTGCGCCCAAAAGTGGAGGGGCGGTCTGCGCCCGCGGGAGGTAAGGTGATCCTCGACGCAGATTTAGTTCCTCCCGCCACGAGATCGCGCAGTTCGAGCCGACCTGCTTTACTTTAGAGATGGCTCTCCGCGCGCCCACGGCGCGACTACGTATATAAGCAAACGCTGGCTTCGTGATGCCGGTCAATGTGGATGCTACTCGGGCAGACCTCCGCCGATCCGACGTCCCGCGGCTTGAGGAACAAGCCGCTCCTCTTTCTTATTCGGCGCTTTCGATCAGGATATTGTCGATGAGGCGAGTGTTGCCCACGCGCGCCGCGATGGCCAGCAGTACGCCTCCGTCGACCATTTCCTTGGGGCGCAGGGTTACCGGATCGACGGCCGCGATGTAGTCGACGGCCACCGGCACGTGCCCAAGGTTGCCCGGCGACAGGATGATCTGCTGCATGGTGGCGACCAGGCGATTGGTCTGGCGGATTCCCTTCGACACTTCATCACGGGCTGCGAATAGCGCGCGACAGATTGCCAGCGCACGCTGGCGCTCGTCAGGCGAGAGATAGCGATTGCGGCTGCTTAGCGCCAGTCCGTCCTTCTCGCGAACGGTTGGGCAGGGGATGATCGTGATGGGGAAGTCCAGTGCCTTCACCATGGCCTGCAGCACGCAAAGCTGTTGATAGTCCTTCATGCCAAAGCAGGCGACCTGCGGCTGAACGATGTTGAACAGCTTGGCCACCACCTGGCAGACGCCCTTGAAGTGGCCGGGGCGCTTCTGGCCTTCAAGGACGTTGGTGAGCTGGGGCAGGTCGATGCTGATCTCCGGCGAGCCTGGCGGGTACATCTCCTCGGCGTCCGGGTTGAACACCAGGTCAACGCCGGCCGAGCGGCACAGTTCCAGATCGGCCTCGATGGGGCGGGGATAGCGGCTAAAGTCCTCGTTCGGGCCAAACTGGGTGGGGTTGACGAAGATACTCACGGCCACGTGCGGGGCGTGCTTGCTTGCTTCGCGGATGAGTGACAGATGGCCCTCGTGCAGCGCGCCCATGGTCGGCACGAATGCCAGTTTGCCAAGTTTCTCCCGCTCCCGGCGACATTCAGCAATGGTCTTGCAGACGATCATCGCAGTGATTCTAGCACTTTCGCGAGTTCCCACACATACGCGAGGTCCGCGGCTGGGATCACAGGCGAGGGTTTCATTTGGCGGCTTGTCGCTATAATCCCGCCCTCACGCGAGCGCCGGAAGAAGAAGAGAGATAAACATGGGACCAGACGCGGATTCGGGCGGAAAGGTAATGTCGCACATCCTGGCGGCCTGCGCGGCCTTGGCTGCCGTGGCGGTAAGGGTGGCGCTCAACACGATACTGGGGGATGCGGGAGCGTATCTCACGGTTCTGCCCGTCGTCCTGCTCTGCGGTGCGCGGCTGGGACTATCGCCAGCTCTGCTGGCCGCCGGTGTCGGGGTAGTGGGAACGGAACTGCTCTATGCCGGCGATGCTGGCCTCGCGGCGGCGTTTGCCAGGGTAATTTTGGTTTTCGCAACGGCCGGTTTTGTGGGATGGGTTGGATCGGCGATTCGGAAATTGGGGCAGCGGCCAGCGCCGGCGGTCTGGCCAGTTACGGCCAGTGTGCCGCAGACAATGCCGCAGGCGGCAAGGGAGAAGGAGCCGGAAGTCACGCTGGATGAAGCTGTGGCGCTGGCGGAATCTGCCCGGCGGGCAAGACAGCGGTTTCTCGATCAAATATCCCATGAACTGCGAACGCCGCTGGTTCGCTCCCTTGAGCTTCTCCAGCAGCAGGGGACGGAGGATGAGATAAGGAAGCAGATCACGCGAGAGCTTGAGCTGGTCGACAACCTGCTGGACCTGACGCGCCTGACCAATGCGAGACTGCCGGTGTATCTCCGCCCGGCCAGTCTGCATGAGATATTGCAGGACACAGTGCGGCGCTCTGGCGAGCAGCTCAGGGGGCGTGCCCAGAAGGCTTCGCTAAAGCTGGACGCACCAAAAGACCTGGTGAACGCTGATCCTGTGCGACTCTCCCAGGCGCTGGCGGAAGTGCTGGCGAATGCCGCTCGCTTCAGCGATGAGCGCAGCGTGATTACGATCTCCACCGGCAGCACAGGGCGTCGCATCACCATCAGCATCGAGGACGGCGGAAAAGGAATCGAGCCGCACACGCTGGCACAGATCTTCAATGCCTTTGAGCAGGGGCAATCCGATCAGTTCGGCGGACTGGGGATTGGCCTGGCGATCGCACGCGGGCTTATCCTGCTGCACAACGGCAGCATCAGGGTGCACAGCGATGGCGCTGGAGCGGGCACGCGCGTGGAGATCACGCTGCCACTGCTGGAGCGACTGCCGGAAGAGCCGACGCTGTTCGCGTGAGCTGCACCCGCGGTCAGGCGATGCTGAATGGATCGCGATCCTGCCTGCTCACGACGACCTCAATGCCCGATGCGGCCGCGATCTTCCTCGCGTATCTGGTGAGTGTGACGCGTTCGGAGTTGGAGTGCAGGGCGCAGATCAGCGTCATACCAGCGGCCGCCGCCTTCAGGGCATCATGATGGCGCACTTCGCCGGTGAGCATAACGTCCACTTTCCTGGCGAGGGCATCATTGAGCATGCTGCCGCATGCACCGGCGCAGCAGGCGGCCGACCTGGCCAGTCCTTCTGTCGGGCCGGCAACCAGCAGCCTATCCACGCCCAGTTCCCGCTTGATCTTCTCAATGAGTGCGTCCCGGTCGATAGGCTCGATCGCGCCGATCCGACCCATGCCGCGTCCCTCGGGCGCCCTGGTGAGCTGGATGATGTCAAAGGCTGGTTCCTCGTAGGGGTGGCTCCTGTGCAGGGCAGCAACGACGGCCGAGAGGTTCCTTGCCGGGACGATGGTCTCGATGCGGGTTTCAGGCGCGCGCTCAAGTTCGCCCGGCCGCCCGACAGTGGGGTTGGTTCCCTCGTGGCCCAGGAAAGTCCCGGTTCCCTCGTTACGGAAGCTGCAATGGGAGTAGTTACCAATCCAGCCGGCGCCGGCCTCGAAGAGCGCTTCCGCCACGCGATCCACGTGCTCATGCGGAACGAAGGTGATCAGCTTGTAGTGCCATGGCGCAGGCGCAATTTCACGCAGCGGGGCGGGATCAGTGATCCCCAGGATTTCCGCAAGGACATCATTGGTCCCGCCGGGGGCTACATCCAAGGCGGTATGCGGCGAGTAGATGGCCATGCCTTTCCTGATCGCCTCGAACACCAGGCTGGGGGCGGTCAGCCGCTTGATGGCGTCAAAAATGGGCGGGTGATAGGAGATCACCAGGTCGGCGCCCAGCGAGCAGGCCTCCTGTGCCACGGCGTGTGTGTAGTCGATGGTGACGATCGCCTTGTTGATCTGCTGGTCCGGATCGCCGGCCAGCAGGCCCACGTTGTCCCAGCTCTCCGCGTAGCTGGTCGGGGCAATTCCCTCAAGCACATCAAGCAGTTTCCGCAGTTCCATGGCAAGCATGATAGCACAGAGGCAGCAGGCGGGTACAAGAAGGTTGAGGGCGAGGAAAATGTCGTGATCTTTGGCTTGCTTACGCGACGAGTTTCAGGGAATGTGGTTCGCCATGCAGGGACAATACTTCGAGAAGAAAAAGTGGGATGGGGCGCCTTTGCCCGTGTTTGAGCAGGTCAGGGATAAGCTGCCCGAGCCGATTTTCGAGGATGAAGATGCGCTGAAGGCATACTGGAAATCGTGGGAGATGGCGATCGGCTCCATGCGTTCGCCCCAGGAGGGAAGCGGCTTTGTGAGCAACTTCCTCTACATGGAGTTCAGCAACTCCATCTTCGCCCACGACACCGCCATCATGGTGCTGTTTGCCAAGTATGGCTTCCGCGCCTTTCCTTCGGCCGAGTCGCTGGACAACTTCTATGCACGACAGCATGAGAACGGCGAGATCTGCCGCGAGATTCGCCTGACCGGTGATGACTATTGGCCCAACAAGGATGGCCTGCCGCTGCGCGTGAACCAGACGCAGGACGGCAAGGATCACTACTACTGGACTCCGCCATTTTCCGATGGCGTTGCGCCGAAGGTGCTGATCGATGGCCTGAATGATCCGTCGGCCATGATGTGGGCCGAGTGGGAGTATTACCAGCTCACCGGCGATCGCGCCCGCCTCGCTCGCATACTGCCGCCGCAGGAGAAGTGGTTCGAGGCGTTTGAGCGATTCCTCAAGGACAGCAACGGCCTGTATATCACCGATTGGGCCAGCGCCGACAACTCACCGCGCAACGCCCACAACGTGGCGCATGGCGTGGATGTCGCCAGCCAGCAGGCGTACCTCGCCCGTTTACTCTCACAGGGTTTCCGTGAATTGGGAGACGAGCAGAAGGCGGCGCGCTACCAGCAACTGCACAACGAGATTTCGCAGCGGATCCAGCGGCTGATGTGGAATGAGTCGGCCGGCTTCTATTTTGACCTGGATCGAGAAGGAAAGCATATCCCGATCAAGACCGCCCTGGGGTTCAATGCTCTGCTGACGGCCGGCCCGGGCGGCAAGGAAGTGGCGCGGCTCGCGGAGCACCTGAACAACCCGGCGAGTTTCAATCGTCCGGTTCGCGTGCCCTCGCTGGCTGCCGATGAGGCGGACTACTACCCCGGTGGGGCGTACAACCTCGGCGGCGTCTGGCCATTCATGAACGCCGCAGTGCTGGCCGGGCTGGAGCACAAGGGCAAGCACCAGCTCGCGTACGAGATCGCCATGAACTACCTGCAGGCGCACGTGGAGGTCTTCCGCAACACCGGCACGGTGTGGGAGTTCCTCGCGCCTGAAAAGGCAGCTCCCGGCGAAAGCAATAATCCGCACAACCCCGGTATCTCGGCCCGTAAGGATTTCGCCGGCTGGGGTGCGTACTCGCCGATCGCCAACCTGCTTGAATATGCCATCGGCCTGCGGGCCAATGCCCCGGCCGGCGAGCTTACCTGGAACCTGCGCCAGACGGGCGAGTGCGGCTGCCGCCGCTACGCATTCGGTGATGTGGTGGTCGATATCGTGTGCGAGGCGCGCAAGGACGCCGAGGAAGAACCCGTGATCCGCGCCAGCACCAACAGGCCGTTCAAATTGAAGCTCAACTGGGGCACAGGCAAGAGCAAAACAGTCGAGATCAGCTAGGCAATCGCGTACCCATCAGCATGGTTAGCGGAGGCGTCGGGTGATCGGCGGCCTCCGCTTTTTCATATGCGCAGAGCGTTCCACACGGTGCCAACAT
>JAKORQ010000230.1 GCA_029777755.1 Planctomycetota bacterium | reverse complement strand
TGACAAGTTGTCTCGCATTTGGTCGCATCAATCGACAGGCCGTCTCCAGAAAATTACCGTTCTCGTGAAGCAACCACCAGTCTGGTCGGGCGCCGGCTGACGAAGCCACTTTCGGCAGCGACACGCTGACGCCCTCCTGTTCACGGCGGTCTTACCCGCGCGGCACTGGTCCAGGCCAAGCGGGCTTGCCGAACCGGCACACCTGGCGCGAGACACCCCATGATGCCTCCTCCACCTCGGGCGACTGATCCGGCGTACCCGAACCCCAAAGGAGGGAATATGGATCAAGAGACGATCCGACGCCTGTCGGATCAGGCAACCCATGTGTTGCTCAACAAGCCCCAGACCATCTCGAGCCGCAAGGGCGGCTGGATGATGATCTCCACGATCCTCATCGAAGCGTGGGATCTCTATGCGATCGCCTTTGTGCTGATCTTCATCAAGAACGAGTTTCAGCCAAATGCCGTTGAGCTGTCCTTGGTTGCCGCGGCGGTCCAGGGCGGCGCGCTGATCGGCGCGCTGATCGGTGGCGTGGTTGCCGATCGACTCGGACGCAAGAAGGTCTTCATCCTGACGATGGTGCTGTTCATCATCCTGGCCATCGCGCAGGGATTCTCCCAGAACATCATCGACCTGATCATCATCAGGCTGCTGATCGGTATTCCGCTGGGCTCGGATATCTCGAACGGCTACGCCTACATCATGGAGTCGATGTCGAAGGGCACCCGCGAGCAGATGGGCTCCCGCTGGCAGTTCATGTTCGGTCTGGGCGAGGTCTTCTCCATCATCGTCATCACGATCCTGTTCGCCACCAACATCTTTAGCGATACCATCCTGTGGCGCGTAGCACTGGCCCTGGGTGCCGTGCCGGCCCTGTTGCTGCTGATCATGCGGCTGGATCTGCCCGAAACACCGCTGTCGCTCATTCAGCGCGGCAAGTTCGTCCAGGCGAAGGCGACCAGCAAGCTGCTGTTCGATGACGACCTCGATATGCTGCCCGACCAGGACGTCAAGATCGAGAAGCCGAAGCTGCACGACTTCTTGAGTGTCATCTGGAGAGATCCGATCAAGAAGCGCGCATCGATCTTCGGCTGGATCTCGAATGCCTGCCAGGGCGCCGAGTTCACCGCCTGGGGCTTCTACCTGCCGTTCATCCTGACCGTCGCCGGCGTTGCGGGAGCCGGCAACATCATCGGATCCAACCTGGTGACCGCGCTGGTCTTCTGCCTGGCGACAGTCTCCGGCTTCGTGGCCCCGCTGATGCTTCCGAAGATCGGCCATCGCGGCCTGTCGATGTG
>JAKORQ010000229.1 GCA_029777755.1 Planctomycetota bacterium | reverse complement strand
CGTTGGCGCGGAACGACTCTACGTGTCCATCCGCAAACGCCACGTTGCAGGCGCGATTGTGGCGATAGGAGAAGGACATTCCCGGGCCGGTGCCGGCCTGGGCGCTGGTGTCGTCGTTGTACATCTTGGCCCACTTGTAGGCCTGGTTGCCGCTGCTGTACTGCCAGTCGGGAACCACGTCGGCCAGGATGATCACCGACGCGGCATCGCGGAACCGCGGCGCCTTCAGCGGCGGGCGGGACATGTCCGGCGTCCAGGGCGGCACATCAGGAAGGCTCACCGTCTTGAAGCGCCAGGCGATGCGGGCATCGGCGCGGGCGTTGTACCCGATGCCCAGGTCGTGGGCGTACGGCCCGTAGGTCTGGTTGGGAGGAGTGCGCTTGTCCATGCCGGGGCAGAAGAGCACGCGGGTAGTGACGTAGCCCTCAGCCTCGGCCGTGTTGCCGACATACTGGCCGATGAATCGCTTGGCCGGCCAGGAGAATACCCGGATCACGCTGGGATTGATCGCGCTGTAGTCCGACACATCGCAAGGCGGGAAGTACCCGCCATTGTCCAGCGAGTAGGAGATGAACCCCTGCATGATGGTGCGCATGTTGGCGGCGCAGTTGAGCTGGATGGCCGCCTCCCGCGCCCGCGTAAGAGAAGGCAGCAGGATGGAGATCAGCAGCGAGATGATGCCGATCACCACTAGAAGCTCAACCAGCGTGAATGCCCGCCTGGCGCTGCGGTGCATTTGGTATTACCTCCGGATCAGTGCACAGGATCGATCACTTCGCATGCCGGCGGCGAAGCAACAGCATCCCGGTCAGGCCCGCGAGCGAAATAAGCGTCGGCTCAGGAACGGCCACGATCTCCAGCGAGTTGATGAACGGACGATTCTCAACGCCCGTGCCGCGAACGGCAACATAGAGCGAAGGATCATCGTCGGTGATCGTCACGGTGAACTTCTGGTAATTGACGCCCTGGTAGAACGTCTCGTTGCCCGTGGTTGAAGTGACCGAATAGGCGTTGGAGATATCAACGTACTGCGCCGTGGCCGGGCTGAAGCTGCCGGCTGTAGCATCAGCCAGGTAATAGACGCGGCTGGAGGTGCTGCTGTTGGGCGTGGCGGTGTTGCGGGCATGGATGTACAGCTCATACTCACCGGCCGCCAGCCCGTCGATGCGCAGGCCGAGGAAAGAGCCCGCCAGGTTGTTGAACACCGACGTCTTCACAGCACTGGAGATGGCATAGACCCCCTGGCTACCGCCGCCGCCGTTGGTGGCGCTCGGCTGCACGTTGAAGGTCACGCTCGAGTCGGCGTCGGCCGCGGAGCCCCAGGTGAGCATTACGCCAGTGGCGGTGGTGCCATCGCCGTTCAAGACCGTCGCGAGATTATTTGTGGTCACCCGGTTCCAGGTGGTCTCACTGGCCGGTACCGCGCCCGCGACATGCGCCGGGCTGTGTGTGGGGTTCTGCGTTGCGCCCGTGGGGCCAAAGTCGAACAGGATCGCCGCGTTGGCGCATGCTGCCAGGGCCAACGATCCCATCGCCACTCCAATAGCCGTTCGCATTTTTCTCCTCCTGCAAGAAATCTCCGTACGGAGACAGGCGGGCATTGTAGCGTTAGCCAGGGGAGATTTGGCTGCAAATGTGTTGTCCCGTTTGACCAATCAGTTACACTTTTTGCGCATGACGCCAGTCGCGGACGCTCCCGGCACGGACCAAATGCAGTATCTCAACTGGGAGAGTCTGCATATCAGCCTGATGTGGGTGCATGACGGCCCGCTGGCCGAGGAGCATCGCAACCGTTCCTTCGAGGGCGCCCTGGGGGCGGCGTGGCTGCTGCGAAAGGGGACGCTCAAGTTCACCTTCAAGGCCGATGAGTACCACGTGCGTGCCTGCCAGTGGGTGTTTCCCCCTTCCAGTAGTGGCTGGGTGGAGTTTTCCGACGACGCCGAGCTTTTGTCGATACGCTTCATAGTATGCTGGCCTGATGGAACTGCCCTTTTCGCCCCGCCCGCCTGCCTGATCGTCGATGCGGACGAGTATCCCGAGCTGGAGACCGCAGGGAGAGAGCTTGCCCACCTGGCGAGGACAACTCTCGGGGATCGTCACACCCGCATGCGCGATGGCCACTCCACGCTGGAGGACCACCTGAACCTACGTCAGTACTTTTATCGCTGGCTGATCCAATATTCGCGGGTGATGCGGAAGCTGGGTGTCGTTCCCCGCATTTCCGGCGGATCAGATGATCGCCTTCCCCGGGCGCTGCAATTCATGGAGGAGTATGCGCAAAGCAACATCAGGGAGGCTGACATCGCCCGTCATGTCTCGCTGAGCGTCAGTCAGCTCAATCGCCTGTTTTCCCGGCGTTTCGGCATGAGCCCCAAGGCGCTGATGGACAGCCGCCGCATGCAGCGGGCCAAGCATGAGCTGGAGTATTCACAGGCGCCGATAAAGACGATCGCCTACAGCCTGGGCTTTGCCTCGCTGCCGCATTTTTCGCGATGGTTCAGCCGCCGGGCGGGATGTTCGCCATCGCAATATCGCATGTCGCTCAAGTCAGCCAGGGACAAGTCCTCGCAGGTCGGCCGGCCGCGGAAGTGAGGCCTGCTACTTACGTCAGGAACGTGGCCGGCGTCCAGTGGTCGGGCAGAGGTACTCGGAACATCCGCTGGGCTCCTGCTGGTTCAGGAGGTCTTTCATGTGCTGCCGCTGCATCTCCAACTCCAGCAGTTGCGGGAGGATTTCCTCGCGCTGCTCCGGGTGCGCGATGGCCCTGGCCCATTCCTCCGCCAGCCTGCTGCTCATTTCGCTGTACTGATACTCGATCGCAACAGTGCACACACGCGCGACCGTGGCCGAGATCGCCAGCGCGATCAGTGCAGCGACCGAGAGCTTGAACAGCACGCCCGGCCACCCATCTAAGATAGCTGCAGTGGACGGTGTCACTGTGATTCCACTGCAATTAAGACGCCGACATCCGAGATATCAGGAGCTGGAAATGGCCGGTCGCAATGCTCGCGGAGCGCACGATTGACCACGCGGCGCCTGCCGCAAGACGGACAAACCACACAGGGCGGGAAGCTATGCATCCAAAGCAGCATGAGTACGCCGGCGATGCTAGCAAAACCCCCACAAACGTCCAGACAGCTTCAGGACCATGCCCACGGCATCGTGGCGAAGTATCAAAACGCATCGTAAGCAAACACACGACGGCCGGGATGATGACAATGGCGCTGATCCACTGTGCCGAAGGATAGCGACGTTCGTGCCTTTTCCCTGCCGTTCGTCGCTTCGTCGCTATCCCCTCCGTGCCTTAACTCCCCCTCATTTGCCCTTCAGCGTGATCAGGATGATCTCAGGGGGGCAGAAGGCGCGGATTGGCCACATCGAGTAGCCCAGGCCGTGATTGACGATGTAGTGCGTCTTGCCGCGGCGGCTGTAGCCGCGGCAGAAGCAGCGTGGCTGGGTGTCGTGCCGCAGGATGGGGATGCCGCCGGGGAAGCAAATCTGTCCGCCGTGGGTATGGCCGGCCAGGAAGATATCCGCGTGGAGTGCCGTAAGGCGATCGAAATGATCGGGAAAATGCGCGAGCACGATCCGCGGCACGCCGGGGCGGCGCGGCCCGAAACGCGTGGCGAAATCGTCCGACATGGCATCGCGCTTTATCCCGGGGGTGCCGATCAGCTCGATGGGCGCATCGTCTGTATTGATCTCGCAGCGGGCGCCGTTGAGCACCGTTATACCCAGCCCGGCCACGTCGTGGCCCAGGTGCAGATTGTCATGGTTGCCCAGCACAGTGAAGAAACCCAGCCTGCCCTTGAGTGCCGGCAGGAGTTGCATCACGTTCGGCATGGCCGGGATGTGGGTGATCTTGTCATCCACGATATCGCCGGTACAGCAGATGACATCGACCGCCATCTGCTCGACCAGCTCGATCAGGCGGTCGTAGCCTCTCTGCCAGCGGGTCCCCATGTGCAGGTCGGAAATGTGAAGGATGCGAAATCCCTCCAGTTCCTGTGGGAGGTCGGCAATCGCCAGCGTATGCTCGCGCACGGCGAAACGGCGCAGCTCGCCAAGGTGCAGCCATGACCCTCCCTGCGCAAAGGAACGCAGACGAACGGAAGTTTCTGCCGTGCTGATCGTGCTCACGCCGGGATTCTATCGTGATGCCGCCATACTGGCGCGGCAAATCGGCGAGCGAACTGGAAAGCGGCCGGGCAAGTGTGATCGGCGCGGCATTGCAGGCGGACACAGCAGTTCAGCTCCTGCCAGTGAAACAAATCCCCGCCGATGTTCCGGTGAAGCCGCTTGCGGCGGCATCCGCGCTCTCACTAGCGTCTTAAGTCAGGCACGCGGCCGAGGGGGATGGCCGATGATTGTGCACAGATGCATAGATTCCCCGGAAGTGAGGTAGG
>JAKORQ010000021.1 GCA_029777755.1 Planctomycetota bacterium | reverse complement strand
CTGTAGCGCATGGATACCTCAGAGGACTTGCCCCAGAAACTCGCGCGTACGGGGGTCCTTGGGATGATTGAAGAATTCGGCTGGGTGGCCGGATTCCACGATGCGGCCCTGATCGGTGAAGTGGATCGAATCGGCCACTTCGCGCGCGAAGCCCATCTCGTGCGTGACGAGCACGCAGGTCATTCCTTCGTCGGCGAGATCGCGGATCGTCACAAGCACTTCCTTGACGGTCTCAGGATCAAGCGCGGCCGTCACTTCGTCGAACATCATCACCTCCGGGGACATCGCCAGGCTGCGCGCAATCGCCACCCGCTGCTGCTGTCCGCCTGAAAGCTGGCCCGGATAGTGGTGCTCCTTGCCGCTGAGCCGAACGCGCTTGAGCAGCGCCAGGGCCCGCGCCTCCACCTTGGCCTTGTCCTGCTTCAGAACATGGATGGGCGCCATCATCACGTTCTCCAGTGCGGTCTTGTGGGGAAACAGGTTGTAGCTCTGAAAGACCATCCCGACCTTGCGGCGCAGCGCCAGTTCATTCAGGTCGGGGCTGTTCACCTCGATGCCCGCCACCTTGATCGTGCCGCTGTCGATGGGGACGAGCGCATTGACGCAGCGCAGGAGCGTCGATTTCCCGGAACCCGAGGGCCCGATGATGCACACGACTTCCGAATGGCGGACGGTCAGTGAGATGTTCTTGAGCACCGTGGTGCTGCCGAAGGATTTGAACACGTTGTCAATGACGACCTGGGGTTCACCCAATTGTTTTGCCACGTTTACTCCTTGATCGCCCACTTGCGTTCGAGCCACAGCGTCAACCGGCTGATCGGGTAGATATAGATGAAGAACCAGACCAGGATGTATCCGTACATCGGAAGCAGAAGATCCGAGCGCCGCTCCGATGCCAGGATCTCGCGGGTCATCGTCATCGCTTCAGACACGCCGACCACATTGGCCAGCACCGTGGCCATCGTCAGGATGGAATAGAGGTTCATCCATGGAGGCAGCATGCGCTTGGCGCATTGCGGCAGGACGATCATCCACAGGGTCTGGCGGCGGGTGAAGGCCAGGGACCGCGCGGCCTCCCACTGCTGCACGGGGATGGATGAGATGCCTCCCCGCACGATCTCCGATACGTTGGCGATGACGGGCAGCGAGAATCCCAGCGTGGCCTTCATCCAGTCAGGAATCTTGATCAGCATCCCGCCCACCTGGATTTCGTAGGGAACCATGTACATGGCGTAGAAGATCGCAACGAGCCAGGGTGCATTGCGCAGTACCTGGGTCAGCAGGCTGGCGGCCCGCCTGGCTGGCGGATGGACCGACACCTGGGCAAGCCCGAGAAAAATGCCCACCACCGTGCCGCCGAGCATGGCCAATGCGCTCATGAGCAGGTTGAGCAGAAAGCCCTGGAAGAGCATCGGCGTCCACTTCCACATGACGCTCGGGATGCTGGGGCGCAGAGGGTCGGCCGCCTGCGCCCAGAGCGATCCGCTGAGGAGCGCCACGGCAACCGCTGCCATGATCAT
>JAKORQ010000228.1 GCA_029777755.1 Planctomycetota bacterium | reverse complement strand
TGAGGTTCGGCGGTTTGTCTGCGAGTATGCCGGGCGGCGCTGGGAGGAGTTCTTCGAGGCGCTATTCGGGTATGAGGCCAAGCTGGAGGCGCGCAAGCGCTGGGGCAGGTCGGCCCGCGGGTATGGCCGGCCGAAGTATGCGGCCTGGCGCGACCCGATCATCCGCTGGATCGATGAGCGCGAGCAGATGCTGCGGGAACAGCGCGAGAGAAAGCACCTGCTGCGCGTGGAGATGCGGGCGCTGCAGGCGCAGGGGGTGGAGGAGATCGCGGCCGCGCGGCAGGCCAAGCGCATGGCCGAGATGATGATGGCGCAGGCGCTGGAGCTGCGCGATCAGGCGCTCAAGCAGCGCGACGAGCCGGCCAGGACACTGCCGCCGGCACAGGAGCAGGCCGTGCAAAAGCCGCGCGAGCAGTTCCGCTTCGACGACCAGGCAGCTGCGCGCGGGCGCTATCGTCGCACGGGGTATGTGGATCGGCGCGTCGGCGGGCCGATGGACCTGCTGTTTGGCACGCGCACGCGCTTCGTGCTGGCGGCGATCGTGCTGCTGGGGTTTTTGCTGTGGCGCTATGAGAACCGCGGCGCGATAGTGGCCGAGCTGCAGCAGATGGAGGCGGTGCGGATCGACCCGGTATTGCAGGACCCGACAAAGGCGGTGGATACGCGCAAGATCGTGGAGGTGGTCTCGCACACCACTCACCCGCTGCGGATATGGGGGCTTCCCGGATGGCTGTGCGATGCGGTGGGAAGCTGGAACGGCGGCGTGGCCGGGCTGATCCTGCTGCTGGGCTCATTCATCGGGAGCATCCGCGTAGGCGTAGCGATAATCGCGGCCGCGGCGATCTGCCTGTTCGGACCCTACCTGCCGATAGCAGAAAAACTCCCCGGCGACGCCCAGACCACCAGCCTCCTTGCCGGCCTGGCAGTAGCCGCCATGGCGATGGTGGTGAAGAGGCTGGATGAGTGAGCGGGGCAGGTTTGGTAGGGGGCGTCGCTCGGATACACTCTTCCTGCTCGCCCGCGGCGGTGTGCGACCGCTGTGGTTTGGTAGGGGTGTCGCTCGGATACACTTTGGGCCCGTACAGCCCTGCAAATGCAGGACTTACGGGCCCAAACACTCTAAAAAAGCAGCAGTTGGTCGTTCGCTTTCTCCGCTTCCGCTTCTTTTTTTTCATAGAGAATCTGCTGGCGCATGAACTGCTTTTCTGTGACAGCCAGCAGGCGCACCTGGCCGTCGCGCGGTAGTTTCAGGGCGATACGTTTCCTCACCGGCTCGGCCAGTTCCTCGCTGCGAAAGTACCTGGCATACACCGAGAACTGCAGCATCGTGAATCCTTCCTCGATCAGTGCCTTGCGGAAACGCGTGTACTCCCGGCGGGCTTCGCGGGTATCGACGGGAAGATCAAACATTGCAAACAGCCACATGGCCTGATAGCTCGAGTTCATGGTTCTACTGTTTCGTCGGGTGCACCGGTTCCGGCGTGATCATCGCCTGACGCTGACCCTCAAGAACCTGGGCAACTGAAGACGCCATCATCTCCGCAACCTCAAAGATGCTCCTGCTCTCGCCGGCAACGACACAGCGCATCTCAGCAATCTTGAGAAGGTGGAGCTTGGTCAGCTTGTCGAGCGGGGCCTGGTTCCCGTGGAGGCGCACAAACGTCCACACATTGCGGTCAACCACTGGCCGCAGCGGTTCCATCAGGTCGTCAGCGAGACAGAAGGGGTTTTCGCGGTGATGGTGATGTATGCCGAGCCCTGGATGCAAACCAACAGCACAGATGGCGCGTGAAACGATGCCGCGGAGGATGGCATAGCCGTAGTTGAGATAGCGGTTCTGGTCCTCGGCATCGAAATCTCTCCTGAAGCCCGGCCCGAATAGTTTCCGCCAATATAGCCGGGCGGCCTGCCCCTCCATGTTCTCGGAATCACCGCTGCTCACCTGGGGGACCATAGCGGAGATTCCCGCGTCGTCACCATTGACCTCGATCAGCAGCTTCGCCTGGGCCATCAGCTTGGCACGAACGAGCTGCTGCCAGATTCGCTTTCGTGCAGGCAGCCTGGCGGCGGCTTGAGCGGCAAGGCGACGCGCTGGCGCGTGGTATCCCAACAGCGGCATGGTCATGGCCGCCGGCAGGTGTCTTTCGTCGCAGGAGATGAGTGCAGCCCCGTTGAGCGCGAGGTGAGTTATCGCCGCCTGCGTGCAGGTGATCTGGCCGTGTGCCATGACAACACAGCCGATCTCCCTCAGTGGAAGCGTAGTTTCCTTCTCCGCCGAACGTATGCACAGGAGGTTATTCTGGATGCAGAGGTGCGCGGGTCCGGATGACAGATCGATGACGTGCTTCATGGTGCCTCCCGTCCCTCCGTGGCACCCACCCTTCCGATCCGTTACGGTCCCGATGCAGCCTCTACGTTATTTTTTTCGAATTACCTCGCCAATGGGAGAAATCTGCACCAGCTTGGCACCACGCTTGCGAAGTTCGTCGGGAGAGCTGATGCGTATGCTGCTTCGTTCGCGATCTGCTATGATCTCATCTCGAGTTCGCGCATCTGTATGCAGGCGGATGCCAATGTCGCCTTGCGAAACACTTCGCACGATATAGAACGTCCGCTTTCCTTCTGCCCGAGCATCTCGATGCAATCGAACTTGTGGAGAACCATTACCAAACGCTCACCTTCGCGCGGCAAGGAGAAGATGCTCCCCCTTCTGCTCAGTCGCTCGTGAACCTCAAAACGATCAACGGATCGGCTCTTCCATTTTTCGCCGGATTTCGTACTTATCGCGACGATGGCCGTGTGATGAAGCGTGTCATTGCCGCTTGCCACATGGCGAACCTTGGCCTGTCTGCCGATAGTCCTGGGCCTGACGTTCTCGACGATCCTTACCTTACGAATCGGGATGATACGACCGTCCTTCGCCCTGAGGTGAGGCATAGTAACGTCATCGGGCGAGGCACCGGCGATTCCCTTGAAGGCCTCCTTTGGCGTACGCCCGGCGAGCGCCCGCTTGACTGCTTCTTTCACATGGTCATCTGCTATGCGCTCCACTTCCTTGGGCTCAAGTTCCTGCAACAGCTTGCGCTTATGTCGCCTTTCCCCATCCGCGGTGAAGATCGGCTTGGAATAGTTACTCTCGGCGTGGAGAGGCCCGGCGACGCGGTGATCGACGCGATGCGAGACAATCATCTGGTCCAGGTGGCGGCGCATCTCCTCCTGAAGGGTCGGCCAGGGGTCAGGCAGGGACGAGAAAAGCCTTTGGCCGGCGACACTGGCGCATCTTGCCGAGTCAGCGAGTGCCTTGATCGTTGCGGGACTGGTTAGCGCTACCACTGCTGCATCGATGGCGTGGTGGCGATGGTCCTTGCGGGATTTCTCGCGTCCTCCGCCAAGCAGGCCGTTAAGCTCCCACAGGCTCCTGAGAAATGCTGTAACAGTTCCGGAACTGGCTTGCACGCGGCGTTTGCCGCTGCCGTCAATCTGCCCTCCGTAGAGCAAGCCAATATAGTCGCACGCAAGCTTGGAGAAGTACCGGGTATCGCTCAGATGATGTCGCAGACGAGCGTGCGCTTATCCTGGTCGGACATCCGCTTCCAGCGGTCACCGAGGATAGGAAGAAGCTCCTTGGCGGTGCGGTCGCCGGGAATCTTGGTTTCTCCGCCGGACTCCAGATTGAACGTATATCCGCGGATGACCTCCTTCCTGCCCGGTTCAGTCTTGCTCTTGACTGTGCGGGTGCCTTTCAGGTTCAGAAGCGTCCGTATGTTGGTGAATGACTGGTCGCCCTGTTCACGCAACGCCCTCAGGACTATCTCCCTCTGCTCCTGGCTCAGATCCAGTTCCTCGCCCTCGGGTGTGATAAGCCGCAGGTTGTTAACCGCTGCAAGCAGGCGAAACTCCTGGGCAATTGGATAGGCCAACCGCGTTCGCCTCTTGCCTGGCTCCAGCTCGCACATGCCGATGAGGTTCTTAGCGGACTTTAGCGGGCGCTGATAGAACAAGGCTTGCTTCAGTTCGCGGACAAAGTCGTCAGTTATCGACAGGATGGTGAGGCTTTTGGACCTCGATGATGCGAGCGAACTCGTCCTCGTACATCTCACGGGAAGTCCAGCGCTTGCGAATGCGCACGGTACGCGGGTCCAGCGTGGCGAAATACCGGCCCAGATAGGAACATCCTGCGGCGGCCATTTCCTTCCTGAGATCCTCGATGCCCTGCTTGACGGTACCGAGGTCTTTGTCGCTGGCGCTACGGTCGGCCTTTCGATTGCTGCGATAGCCTCTTCTCTGGGCGAGGTGGTAAAGCGCCCGCCCAAGTGATTCTGCATCGAGAGGTTGTGAAACAGCTTTTGCGCGCAGCAGGTAAGGCAGGGTGTGCTGATGTGCTTCGGTTTCCCCGTCGATCCATCTCAGGCGCAGGTCGTGGTCTGTCTGCTTGATGAGGTAGTCGCGATCAAGAGGCGAATGATTTGCGCCCGCCCGAATAAACCCGGCACGCTGAAGCAGAAGGAATACCTTCTTCATGCGTCGAGCGCGTCGATCTGACGTGCGCCGGGCGGCTCTTTTCTTGCGCCTGGTCGTTGCGCGGGAAGAATCCTTGCCCTTCCTGAAATCAGTGGCCGTACCGTCAGTTCCCGCCTCAAATATGCGCACTCCCAACTTCTCGATGCCGCACGGGGAGCCGGTTGCATCGCAGCGGAGTAGTGCCCAGCCAACCGAGTTGGTTCCAAGATCCAGTCCAAGGATGTATTGTGCCATCGCCCGAGCCCCTCCTAATGTCAGAAAAGAGTTGCACCTTATATTAGAATCAGCTATCCTGATTACCAGTGTATCCGAGCGACGATTGCCCCTGCCTTCTCACAGTAAGCAGTGGACTTTCGTCCAACGCACAAGGCAACGCGCTTGGCGCGACCTTGACCACCCCAGTGGGTGGTTTTTTTTATTGGTGATGATCTCCCCGCGTCTTTAGATCTTTCCCCCTCTGCCTCCATCAGCTACCCCCGTTCCATATTAGATAATGTCATCCTCGCTCCGGGGATTGGGCGCTTGTTAAGCTGTCGGTTTGGCGATACATCTGCTGGCGATGGAGCTTTTGGAGCGGATTGCAGGGCACGCTCGCTTGCGCGGGACGGCCGTGGCGGTGCGGCAGGTGGACTGTGCCGGCCGGGTGCTAACCTATGGTCAGTTGCAGCAGAAGATCGATGCCATCGCCGCGCGGCTGCGGGGGAGGTTTTCCCGCGGGGCGGTGGTCATCCTGCTGTGTGCCAATCGGCCGGAGTTCTGGGCCGGGTACTTTGGCATCCTCGCGGCCGATTTAAGTGTGTTTCCCGTCAATGCCGACATCGCGGCGGCCGAGTTTGCGCGGCTGGTGGAGCGAAGCGGGGCGGTCGGGGTTATCTGTGAGGGTCGTCTGCGCATGATGGCCGAGCGGTTTGGCGAGATCGCCGAGCTGCCGGAGCTGGCCGGCGACATGCTGCTGGCGCGGGCGAGGGAGGATCGGCCGGTGCAGCCGGGGGCGGGGCTGCTGTTGCAGAGCTCGGGAACAACCGGCAATGCCAGGATCGTCTGGCGCAGCGCTGCTTCGCTGGACTGGATGGCGCGCAGCCTCTATGAGCGGATCGGGTTTTCGCCGGAGGATCGCGTGCTCACCGGGATGCCGCTGAGCCATTCCTACGGCGGCGAGCATGGGGTGCTTGCCCCGGCGTGGGGCGGGGCGAGTGTCCACGTCTGCTGCGGCGTGCAGCTGCCAGTGATCGCGCGGGAGTTGCGCGAGTCGGGCATTACCATCCTGCCGGGGGTGCCGTTCCTGTTTGAGATCATGGCCAGCTCCAGTGAGCATATTCCGCGGCTGAACCACCTGCGATACGCCATCTCGGCCGGGGCGCAGCTTCCGCCGGTGGTGCATGAGCAGTTTGTCGCGCGGTTCGGGTTGCCTATCGGGCAGATCTACGGTGCGACCGAGCTGGGCTCGGTGACGTTCAATGATCCTGCGCGTGTCGGGTTTGACCCGCAGAGCGTGGGGCTGCCGCTGGATGGGGTGAAGATCCGCATAGTCAGCGCGGTCGAGCAGCATTGCGCCAGCCAACTGCCGCGGGGAGTGGAGGGGCAGGTGGCCATCAGCGCACCGACGATGCTCAGCCACGTGGTGGGCGGCGGCGCGATGGAGTATGCCGATGGCTTTGCCCTCACCGGCGACCTGGGGAAGCTGGATGAGCATGGGGCGCTGACGATCACCGGGCGGATCCGGCTATTGATCGACGTGGGGGGAAGGAAGGTCAACCCACTCGAGGTGGAGCAGGTGATCCGCGAGCATCCGGGCGTGGCCGAGTGTGTGGTGGTGCCGGTGAAGGTGAGCCACACGGTATCGCGGATCAAGGCGGTGGTTATCCCGCGCGAGAGCGGCTCGGCGGAGCTGGCGGAGCAGATCCGCGATTTTGCGCGGCAGAGGCTGTCGGCGTACAAGGTGCCGCGGATGGTGGAGTTCCGCGATACGCTGCCGCGCACGCCGCTGGGCAAGGTGCTGCGGCACCTGGTGGAGGCGCAATGAGGATAATTGCTCGGTTGATAGCGCTGGCGATCCTGTGCGCGGTGATGGCCGGCTGTGCATCGCGGCCGTTGCCGGCATATCCGCTGCTGGACGCGCACCATGCGATATCGATACTGGCCGACCAGCAGCGACGGCTATCCAGCGCCGCGGGCAGGGGGAGCGTCACGCTGACGCGTGATAGCGGACAGTCGGTCCGGCTGGAGAGCGCGATGGCGGCGCAGTTTCCCGATCACGTGCGGCTGCGGGCATGGAAGATGGGGCATGCGGTGTTCGACATGACCATGACGCCCGACGGCGTATGGATGCTGGTGGCGGACAATTCACGGCGGGAGCAGATCATGCCCGCCGGGGCGAGCGCTGCGCAGTTCATGCGCGGATGGTCGATGCTGAACGCGGGGTTCTATGAGGATCGGGCGCTGAAGGTGGCAGGCGAGACGGAGCAACTGCTGGTGCTGGAGCGCCCGACCGGGCAGGGCCAGAGGGTGCGGGCGACGATCGATCGCACGACGCTGGTGGTGCGGCGGCATGAGGTGCTGGATGAGGCGGGGGAAGGGCGATTCTCGCTGGAGTATGACAAGTATCGCATGGTCGGGGAGCATCCCTGGCCGATGCGCATGCGGGCACGCGGGGAGGCGGGGGAAATCGAGGTTGAGTTTGATGATGTAGAGATCAACACGCCGCCCGCGGCCGGCGCGTTCGTGCCGCCGAGGCGCGCGGAGAAGCTGCAATGACCAACTCCTGGCGGCGAGCGTGGCAGACGGCTGTCACTGCGCCGGTTGCCCATCCGATCCTGACGATACTGGTGACGCTGTTGATCTGCGCTCTGGCGGCGATGGGGGTATCGCGGCTGCGGCCGGAACCTTCGCTGGACTCGATGTTCGACCAGGGCGACCCGGCCGCGCGGGCGCTGCTCCGCGTGCTGAATGAATTTGGCGCTGTGGAGGAGATGCTGCTGCTGGCGCGGACGCCGGATGATGCTCCGCCGGACCCGGACAAGCTGGCGCGGTTTGCCAAGCGGCTGGAACAGAAGATCGCGAGCTCGCCGGCGGCGCGGGAGATGTGCGACTCGATCGCATACCAGCTCGACCCGGAGATGATGCGCTTCTTCCAGGAGCAACTTGTGCCGTCGGGCCTGTATTACCTGGATGAGGAGGCGATCGAGCAGGCGCGCCAGCGACTGACACTGGAGGCGATGCGGGAGCAGATCGCGCAGAATGAGGCGCTGATCGCCGCCCCCGGGCCGGCCGCGCAGGCGATCGCCAAGGTCACGCTGAAGGATCCGCTTCGTCTGCACGAGTTCATGCTGGATCGGCTGATATCCAGCCGGCCGATGCAGACTTACCAGAACTCGGAGATGTTCCTGACGCCCGATGGGCGCGGGTTGCTGATCCGCATCCGCGGCAATCGCCCGCCGTCGGATATCGAGTATGCCAAGCGATTCACGGCCGAGATTGCCAGGCTGTCTGGAGAGATAAATGAAGAGGGGTTGCTGCTGGAGTTCGCCGGGGCATACCCGATCGCCACGGCCAGCGAGAAGGCGATCCGTTCGGACATGATCGCCAGCATCACCGGGTCGATCATCTGCCTGCAGCTTCTGTTCGTAGCGATGTATCGCAAGCCGGTGCGGCTGTTTGTGCTGGCGTTCCTGCCGGTGGGGATCGGGGTGCTGCTGGGGTTTGGGGCGCAGTCACTTTTCAACAATGCGATCACGCCGCTGACTGCGGCGGTGGGGGCGGTGCTCGCCGGCATGGCGATAGATTACTCGGTGCACCTGATCTCCGATTACGAGGCGCATCGGCGCAAGGGGATGTCGCCGCGGGAGTCGGGATTCCAGACGGCGCGGGCGATCGCGCCGGCACTGTTTGCGGGATACCTCACCTCCGCCATCGGGTTCGTGGCGGTGGGATGGTCGAGCATCCCGGCCATTCGCGAGTTTGCCCTGCTGGGCGGACTGGGGCTTACCGGTGCGTACCTGGCGGCGCAGTTTCTGCTGCCAGCGCTGCTGGCGTTTGTGGATCGCCGCAGGGCCGAGGAGGTGATGGCGAGCTGGCAGATGCGCTTCAGTCTGTTTGGCCTGCTGGAGCAGATTGTGCGGCATCGCAGGCTTCTGGTGGGGGCGAGTGCTGCAGGATTGCTGGCGTGCGTGGTGATCCTGGCACGATCGCAGCAGGGTGTGCTGCCGCTGGAGACTGACCTGACTGCGATGCATCCCAAGCCGAACGCTGCCCTGGATGCGCAGGCCGATATCGCCCGGCGATTTGGCGCATCGCCCGATGCCCTGATCGTGCACCTGAGTGCGGAGGATCCTGAGGCGCTGGTGACCCTGGCCCACAAGGTGCGCGAGCGCCTGCTGCGGCCGGAGGTCCGCGAGGCGGGCGGCATCACCAGCACGATCGGCCTGGCGGAGCTTCTGCCTGAGCCGCAGGTGGCGCGCTCGCGCAGTGGGATGGTGAGCGAGGCGGAGGCGGTGCGGGTGGTGGCCGACTTTCAGGCGGCCATTGCCGAGAGCAGTTTCGACCCGGCGGCGTACGAGGGATACGCGGGGTTTCTGCGGACGCTGCTGACACGGAAGGATCCGCCGGGATTGGCAGAACTGCTGCAGTACCGCTCGCTGGCGATGCAGTTCCTGCCGTCGGCGGCGGTGAACGCGGGAGATCCGCCGACCGAGGCGATCTCGCTGGTCTTCACGCGGACTTCGCTGGATACGCGCGAGGAGCGCAGCGCGGCGATCGAGTCGGTTCGGGAGGTGCTGGCGGATCTGCCCGGGGCGACGCTAACGGGAATGAACGTGGTGGGGCATGATGCGGAGAGGCTGATTCATCGTGATCTGCCCAAGCTGGTGCTGGTGGCCGCGCTGCTGGTGGGGGCATACCTGGCGCTGCATTTCCGGGCGGCCGGTCCGCTGGTTGTGTCGCTGATCCCGATGCTGGCGGGCATCCTGGTGCTGCTGGCGATGGCCCGCCTAGCGGATGTTCGGCTGAACATGGTGAACCTGGTGGCGGCCCCGCTGCTGATCGGCATCGGCGTTGATTACGGGATATTCATGGCGAGCCTTTCCCGGCAGGCGCTGAATGAGGGATACCGTGGCATGATCGACCGGATCGAGGCCTCAGCCCACGGCATCTGCGTGTGCGCCATCAGCACGGTGATGGGGTTTGGGTCGCTGTACTTCACCAGCGTTCCGGCCATCGCTTCGCTGGGCTTCGCCACCGGCGTAGGCGTAACCGCCTGCCTGGTACTGGTATTCATCCTGATCCTGCCAATACTCTTCTGGCACACCACCCCTCACAAAACGGGGACGTAACTTGCGTCGCTCTTCCGGGATCTGTCACTTGCTGGCGCTGGCGAAGGCGGCTATGCGGTCGCCGCGGAGGCGGCGGATCAAGTCTGGGATGTCGCCGATCTTTTCGACTATGTGGTCGGCCAGGCGGGTGTTCTGCTTCTTGGGTGTCTTGCGGAGAATTGTTGTCATCCCCATGCGCCTTGCCCCCTTGATGTCGGTCTTTACCAGGTCCCCCACGAAAGCGCAGGCGGAGGGTGGCAGGTCTATCTTGTCCAGGGCGGCCTGGAAGATCACCGACTTGGGTTTCCGGTACGTCACTTCCGAGCTGTAGATGCGCACCGGCAGCAGGTCCTTCAAACCCACCATCTCAAGATGGCGATCCAGCACACACCCCGGGAGCAACGTGTTAGACACCAGCCCAAGGCGAAGGCCGTCCGCCTGCAACTGCTGGAGCGCCGGGATGACATCAGGGGCGACCGTGCTGCGGGGGATGACCGGCTGGTACCAGATCCAGATCAGTTCCTTCACCGATTCGGGGTCAGAGGGGTAGTTGTTCTTCTGGCACCACCTCTGAAGGGCATTGAATGAGTCGACCTCCCTGCCGCGGATCGTCGCCCAGATGTATTCCCACCGGACGGCGGCGATGTGCATGGAGTAATACTTCTCGAAGCTCGGAAGCTGGCAGCCCTTTGCCTTCAGGTGCTCGTAGGTCGCCTGGGCGGCGGAATGGAAAAGCTCCCGCCGGGGAAGCGGGTCGAAATCCAGGAGCGTGTCACCGAGATCAAATAATACTGCTTCGATCATTCCTAGCCTTCGACTCTTTGTACCCTACAGCGCCGGCCGGGGCAATGAGCAGTTCATCAAGAGTCGATTTCCCGCAGGATGGCAAGGTTTTTTGGAGGCCGCCGCCGCCAGTCGAGGGCTGGTGACCAGCGGCTCGAGCATCGCTATGGCCTTCCTGATGTCGCCAAGTTGCGCATAACACACAGCAAGGTTGAGCCTGGCATCCTCGCCGGTGATGCGCGGGGCAAAACTGATGCTGCGATCGCCCGCGTGAGATAAGGTCATCCTCGACGGGGATTTGCCCTCAAGCCAAAGACATTCGCGGGACCAGTAGAGCAACTCCGCCGGAACTGCGGGAGACAAGGCGATCTTCGACGAACATGCACGTTCAAAGCCAGGTAACCGTTGACCTATCGATGCCGGCCAGCGTGCTTCCCGTGGGCACAATCTAGCCGTTTCGAACTCACGCTGATTGAGGAAAAGCCGCTCCACTTTCAGCAGAGCCGCTCTAGAACAGGGATGCTTCGCCGGATTCGCCATCCGTCGGCGGGGTGTACTTGAGTCCGAGGTGCTCGTAAGCGAGCTTCGTCGCGCGCCGTCCCTGGCGCGTGCGGGTGACCATCGCCGTCTGCAGCAGGTATGGCTCGATCACATCGACGAGGGTGTCGGTTTCTTCGCCCATGGTGGCGGCGATGGCTTCGATGCCGGCCGGGCCGCCGTTGTATACCTCGATCAGCACGCGCAGGAAGGTGCGATCCTGCTCATCCAGCCCACGTTCATCGATCCCCTCAAGCTTCAGCGCATCGCGCGTGACCGCGGGGGTGATGACTCCATCGCTCTGCACCAGGGCATAGTCGCGCACGCGGCGGAGCAGGCGATTTGCCACCCGCGGCGTACCGCGCGATCGCCGGGCCAGCTCCCAGATCGCTTCATCTTCCGCCTGCACATTCAATAGCTTGCAGTTGGCGCTGAGGATCTTGTGGAGGGATTCAGGCGCATAAAACTGCAGGTTCAGCGGCAGCCCAAACCTTCCCCGCATCGGCCCGGTGAGCAAGCCAATCCGCGTGGTCGCCCCCACCAGCGTGAACGGCGGCAGCGGCATGGTGATGGTTCGCGCATGCATGCCCGAGTCGAGCGTGATGTCGACCTTAAAATCCTCCATCGCCGTGTAGAGCAGCTCCTCTACCGCCACCGGTAGACGATGGATCTCGTCAATGAACAGCACATCCGACTTGGCGAGCTTGGTGAGGATGCCCATCAGGTCAGCGCCCTTGGTGAGCGATGGCCCGTTGGTCACGTGGAGCTGGGCCGACAGTTCATTGGCGATGACATGCGCGAGCGTGGTCTTGCCGAGTCCCGGCGGGCCGTGCAGCAGCACGTGTTCCATAGGTTCGCCGCGGCGACGGGCGGCCTCAGCCGCGATCTGCAGGCGGTTGATCACCGAGTCCTGGCCGATGTACTGCGCAAAACTCTGCGGCCGCAGGGCGAAGTTGTACGCCGATTCCTGCTCGCCTTGTAATTCGCCTGAGACAATTCGCTCGCGCGCCATTGCACCAAGGTTAGCAGGAAAGCTCAGGCTCTGAAAGCATGGCGGCGGGCACTGATGGCCTACTGTTATCTGCACAGCGGAGATGGCGCGTGATCTCTTCTGGAAGCGGGCGGTTTGCGGTAATCTGGCGACATCACGAGAAAGGGAAGGAGCCGCGATGGCGGAATTGCATTTGCTGTCCCCCAGGGGCTTTAAGGCGGCCGGCGTCTATGCCGGCATCAAGGCGAAGCAGGTGAACGATGTCGGTCTTCTGGTTTGCGACACCATGGCATCGGCCGCCGCAGTCTTCACCACCAACAAAGTGTTCGCCGCCCCGGTGAAGATCGGCAAGAGCCATATCGCACGTGGCAAGCTTCGTGGCGTGGTCGTCAACAGCGGCAACGCCAACGCCTGTACCGGCAAGAAAGGCGAGCAGGATGCCATCGCCATGTGTCAGCTCGCGGCCGACAAAATCGGCACCGACCCGCACGCGTTTCTTCCCTCCTCCACCGGCATCATCGGCCACCATCTGCCGATGGACAAAGTATCGTCCGGCATCGTCGCGGCCCATGCGCAGCTTGGCGATTCCCACGAGCACGCCCTGGCGTTTGGCGATGCGATAATGACTACCGACGTCCGCCGCAAGAGCGCGGCCGTGGAGTTCAAGGTCGGGCGACAGAAGCTGGTTCTGGCCGGCGTGGCCAAGGGATCGGGCATGATCGGCCCGCGGCTGGCGCTGCCGCATGCCACGATGCTGGCCTATCTCACCACCGATGCCCAGGTTTCGCCGGCCATCCTGCGGAAACTGCTTCAGCAGGCGGCCGACGTCTCCTTCAATAATGTCACCGTCGACGATCAGGCCTCGACCAACGACACCTGCTGTATCCTGGCCTCGGGCGCCAGCGGCGTGAAAGTCGCCAGCGAGCGCGATGTGAAGAGCTTCGCCCGTGCGCTGGTGGAGGTCTGCCAGTCGCTGGCCTATCAGATTGCCGCCGACGGCGAGGGCGCGACCAAGGTGATCGAGGTGATCGTGCGCAACGCCTCATCGGAGGCGGCCGCCCGGGCGATGGCCCGGTCGATCGCCAACTCTCCGCTGGTGAAGTGTGCCGCCAATGGCAACGACCCCAACTGGGGCCGCGTGCTGTGCGCGGCGGGCATGGTGGGCGTACCTTTCGACCCGCAGAAAGCGACGCTGAAGCTCCAGGGCACCATCGTCTTTGACAAGGGCACTCCCACCCGCTTCGCGGCCGACGCCGTCAGTCAGGACATGCGCGCGGAAAAGGTGACCATCGACCTGAACTGCCGGCTCGGCAAGGCCACGAGCACCTGCTGGACCTGCGATCTGTCAAAAGAATACGTGACGATCAACGCGGATTACCACACGTAGTGGGATTGCCGATCTTCTATTTTTCGATTTGCGATTGTGGCAGCGCAGGGAAGTCCGCGATGCGCTGTGAAAAGTGGAGCGGCTCGTCCTCAAGCGGCGGGAGCTCGAATCGACGAGAGTGTGCTCTGGCTGTGCTTTTGTGCCCTACAAGTTCCCTTCGTCGCTCTCTTTCTTCCTTGGTGCCTTCGTGCCTCTGAATCCACCGCCCCTACCTGCTCAACTTTGGCATCGTCGGGTCCTTCAGCTCCCTGATGAGCGTGTCAAACGCCGCAGGGGCACTGGCCACGAAGGGGACCTTGGCGCCGCTGTAGTTGCGCAGGTCGATGGGGAAGACGTCATTGCCCTCGGGGCTGGTGATCCTTCCGCCGGCTTCCAGCACCACGGCCGCCGGGGCGGCGATGTCCCAGAGTTTGCCGTTAATGGTGATCGCCCCATGTGCCACGCCTGCCGCCACCAGTACCGCATCCAGGGCAGCTGACCCAAGGCAGCGGATCTTCCACTTCGTCTGCCCCAGCCAGCGGCAGGGATACGCGGGGATCTCGCCATCCTTGTTGAGCAGGTTGCTGGTGATGATCAGGACCGACTGGTCATCCATCGGCGTATCCAGGCACTTGATTGGCGCATCGTCGAGGTACGCCCCCTCGCCCCTGGCCGACCAGTACATGCGGCCGCGGCAGACGTCGTACACTATTCCTCCCACCGGGATCCCCCCATCCAGCAGGCCGATGCAGACCGCAAAGTAATCCAGGCCGGCGATGAAGTTGTTTGTGCCGTCAATGGGGTCGATCACCCACACCCGCCCCTTCGGGTCGGGGCACTCGAAGGTGATATCCAGCCCGGTGTCGCTTTCCTCGCCGATGATGCCGTCGTTGGGGAATCGCTTGCGCAGCTCGCGCACGATGTAGGCCTGGCTTTCGCGGTCGGCCATGGTGACGGCCTCGTTGCTGGCCGCCTGGTGGGTCTTGGTGAGCCGCTCCACCTTGCCGTACCTGCTGCGAACGATCTGTCCCGCTCCCCGCGCCACCTCGATGGCGTACTGAATGTCTGCTTTGAAACTCATCGACCAGAGAGTATGACCGGGCGCCCAACAGGGCAAGTC
>JAKORQ010000227.1 GCA_029777755.1 Planctomycetota bacterium | reverse complement strand
CGCGAATCAGTTACCGCAAGGACCTGACGCATCTCGGCTGGCCTCTGCCGCCGGAGTTGCGCGAGGAGATGCGTGCCGGCGAGTGGCTGGGCGAGAGCTCTCCGTTAATGAGAGGAGTACGGTCATTTTGAAGCGATTACGTGGCAACAGGATCCTGGGCATTGCCCTCCTGCAGGACCGCTTCTGCGTGGCCGAGCTTGCGACCAACGGAAACGGCAAGCGTAAGCTGCTTAACGCATTTGATTTCGTGTTCCCGGAGAAGATTGGTCTGGAAACGCCGGCCGAGCTTGGCCGGGCCTTCGCGCAGCATCTGCGCAAGCATCGCATCGGCGCCCGCGAGGTTGCCATTGGCCTGCCGGCCAAGTCCTTCGTGACGAGGCGGAAGGAGGTTCCGCCCTCCACGCCGGAGGTAGCTGCCGCCAGTCTGCGACTGCAGGCGGAGGCGGAATTTGCCTCGGAACAGGAATCGCTCGCCATCGACTACGCCGGCCAGGCGGATCCCTCCCAGCCGTCCACCGTGCTGCTGGTGGCCGCCTCGCGATCGCAGGTCAGCGCCTGCCAGGCGGTGATGAAGTCGGCCGGGCTGCGTGTGCGCTCGATCACCTCGACAGGAATGTCGCTGGCATGGCTGTCGGCCGACCGGTCGAACCGCTGTGCCTTTGTTCACCTCCAGCGCCATGGCGCGGAGCTGGTGATCCATCGCAACGGCAGCCCTGCCCTGCTGTCGCACCTGCCGCTGCCGGAGAACAGCGATCCTGCGCCGCTGATCGCCAGCGAGATGCGGCGGGCGATGGCCGGCGTCCCCGGCCAGGGACAGACCAGCCTGGTCATCTGCTCCAACTCCTTAACTGATCCCAAGGCTCCTGAGGCGCTGCGCGAGCGACTGTCGCTGCCGATGAGCACGACCGACCTCGCCCAGTACGTGCATTCAGATGGGATCGACCTACAGCACTTCGCCCCGGCCGTCGCCGTCGGGCTGGCGGTGCTCAGCGAAGCGCCGGCGATCGTAAACCTGGTGGATTCCCGGCTCGCGCCCCCCGCCCCGCGCTCGAACCGCCGCCCGCTGATGTGGGCCGGCGCGGTGCTGCTGGCCCTGCTGATCGCCGGCCTCGTGGCAGTCACCGACTTGAACAGTCGGCAAAGCGAACTGACGGAGATGCGGCAGCGGCTGGCGGAGATGAAGGATGACATCGAGGATGCCGAGCAGCGCGTCAATCGCCTGAGCGTGGCGCGATCATGGGTTCCCTCGTCGGCGAAATTCCTGGGCTGCCTGGCGGCGATCACCAACCTGTTCCCTGAGGAGGGTTCGATCTACGCGACGAACTTCAACCTGCGGGAGAACATGGCCGGCCAGATCTCCGGGCGGGCAACCAGCAACCAGCAGATCCTGGCGCTGCTGGATCGCATGAAAGACGACAAGCACTTTGCCTCGCCCAAGCTGATGGACATGCGCGAGACGGGGCAATCAACGCGTGAAGTGGCGTTCACCATCACCTTCGAGTACCGACCTGTGGAGTAAAGAAGTGGTTCTCAGCAGACGAGAAAAAATCATCGCGGCAACGCTTGGCGGGGTGATCGCCCTGTTCGCGGTCGACCGCTATGCGCTGACGCCCTATCTCGACACCCGCTCGCGCGTGGTTCGTGAGACGGAGGTGGTGACCAACGACCTGGAGAAGGCCGACCGCCTGTTTGCCAACCGTAGACGGGTCGAGGAGGCCTGGCGCGAGCTGCAGGAAACCGGCCTGAAGACCGACCAGGCGGCCGCCGAGAGCCTTACGCTGCACTCGCTGCGCGACTGGGCGCAAAATGCCCGCGTGAGCGTGCAGACGCTCAAGACCGATCGCGCCATCCGCGCCGGCGACTTCCTGCAGATCCGCCTGCAGGTCTCCGGCACGGCCAACGTCGCGGCGCTGGCGCAGTTCCTGGCATCTATGGAGTCGGCAAAGTTCCCGCTGCGTATCAACGAGTTTCGCGCCAACGCCCGTAAGGAAGGGATTGACGACCTGACGTTCAACATGACTGTCTCGACACTTGCCTACTCGCCTGACCCGGAAAAGAAGAGCGCCAATCGCCCGGCCGCAAGGAGGGCGCAATGAAACGTTCCGCCCTGCTACTGTCGATGCTGATCGCGGCGACGGCCGTCGCGCAGGATGCGCCGCACGCCGAGGAAACTGCGGTGCTGGAGACGGCCACCACATTGCCGGCCACCATGCCCACAGATAACAGCGATCCTGCCACGCAACCGGCCGAGGGAACCGGGGAAGCTACCGCCGCGTCGGCGGATCCTATCACCCCCGTGCGCGAGGAAAGCGACTGGCGGCGCGACAACACCAGGCGCAGCGGCCGCGGCGGCAGTACCCGCAACGAGATAGCCTACGCCTCGCTGGTGGAGGTTGTGCGGGCCAAGAGCATCTTTTCCAAGGATCGCCGGCCACAGCGAAGCTGGAATCGCGGCAACGATTACGTTCGCCCGACCCCGTCATCGAACAATCGGCCGCAGCCTCGCCTTCCAGTGTTGGTGGGCGTGGGTCGCCACCCCGATGACCTGGTCGCCATCATTGAGGTGCCCGGCGAGGGAGTGCTGGAACTGCGCCCCGGCGACATGCTCCCCAACGACTTGGGATATATCGCGGCGATAACGCTGGATGAGATCGAGATCGCCACCTCCCCTTCCGGGCCGTTTCAGCAGGTCGAGGTAGGGCAGAATCTGCGCGGTGGCGCGCCTCAAGTGCTCAGTACCACAGCCACAAGTGATGTCAGCTCGCCCGAGTCGGCAACCTCCAGCTCGGGCTCGACTGACGGTGATGACTTGCTATCGCGCATGCGGCGACGCCGTATGCAGGAGATGAACCGATGAAAGACGTTATGTTCCCAAGCGCGTCCTCGGCCGCCAAGCGACGTGTCCTCGCCTGCGCGATCTCGGCCGTCATGCCACTTATCCTTGCGTCACCGGCCATCGCGCAGGTTGAGCAGGAAGAGCCGGCGGAGGTTGTCGCCCCGCTCGACGAGGCACAGGCGCAGATGGAGGCGGTCGAGCCGCAGGTCAATGACCAGGACGCATTGCCCGGGCAACCGATGCAGGTCCAGCCGGGCCAGCAGATGAACCAGGATGCTGTTCAGCAGCCGGAGTTCGACCCCGAGGCTCCTGAGGCGGCCCAGCAAATGCCGCCGGGGATGATGCAGCAAGGGCCTGAGGGCCAGATGCAGCAGACTCCACCCGTGCAGGCTCAGCCCGTCCCGGCTCCAGTGCCCGCGCCCCAGCCGATCCCCCGCCCGACCAATGGCGTGGCCACCACGGTGCCGATGCGCGAGTTTGACCCGGATGCCACGGTGATGTTCAACTTCAGCAACGCCACCGTCGACTCGATACTCGACTATCTCTCCGAGGCGCTGGGATTCATCATCATCCGCGAATCCCGTATCGATGCGCGGGTGTCGATCACCTCGCGGCAGGCGGTGAACGCGGCCGAGGCGGTGGACCTGCTCAATACCGTGCTGCGGCCGATGAACTACACCGCGCTACAGACCGGGCGAACGCTGCGCATCATGAACCGGGACAAGGCCAAGAAGTCGAACATCCCCGTTCACTTTGGCGCTGATCCGCGGCAGATTCGCGACAGCGATGACCTGATTACCCAGATCATCCCGCTGGGGCAGGTGGATGCCGTGCGCCTGCGGCAGGACCTGACCAACCTCTTCAGCCCCGATGCGGATGTGGCCGCCAACGCCGGATCCAACACGCTTATCATCACCGACTCGTCGGCCAACATTAAGCGAATCGTCGAGATCATCGCCGCCATCAACCAGCACTCCTCCTCCAGCATGGACATCAAGGTGTTTCAGCTTGAGTACGCCAGCGCCACCAACGCGGCGAGGCTGATCAACGAGGTGTTCCGCACGGATGACACGACCGCCCAGGGACAGAGAGGTGGCGCAGGCGGAGGCGCTCGTCGATTCGGGTTCCGCTTTGAGGGCGCTCCCGGCGGCCAGCAGCCCGGGCAGGCCGGCACCGAGGGCACGAGAGCCCAGGGCCGCGTGACCGCATCGGCGGACGATCGCACCAATTCGCTGGTCGTCACCGGCCCGAAGGATGTGCTGCCCGTGGTCGAGCGCGTGGTAATGGAGCTTGACTCCAACCCGGCGCAGGAGAGCACCGTGTTTGTCTATGCCCTGCGGAACGCCCAGGCGGCACGCCTGCAGGACGTGCTCAACACCCTCTTTGGCGTGAGCACCGGCGTACGAACCGGCGCCGGCGGCGCCTCCAGCAACCTGTCGCGCCAGCCGTTTGGCGGGACATCCTTCCGCGGAACTGGCGGAACCAGTGGCAGCTCGTTGGGCGGCCGAATGGGGTCAAACACGCGAACAGGGTTTGGCTCGACCGGCAGAACCACCGGGACCGGCACTTTCGGCTCCAACCAGCAGCGCACATTCGGGTTTGGCCAGTCTGGCGCGCTGCCTCAGCTTTCGTCGGCGGCCCGCGCCGCTGCCGGCGACCTGGCCGGGCAGGTGTACGTGGTGGCTGATGCGGATACCAACTCGCTGATCGTCACCACCTCGCCCAAGTATGTCGATCGTGTGAAGATGATCCTCGAGGAGCTGGATCGCTCCGTGCCGCAGGTGCTGATCAAGGTCCTGCTGGCGGAGGTCACGCACGAGAATGGCTCCGACATCGGCGTGCAGGGCTCGTACATCGACCAGAACGCCGATGGCACCATCAACAGGGTCGGCACCAACTTTGGCCTGGCGAACCAGACCGGCGGGCTTGTCATCAGCATGGTGGAAGGCGACTTCCAGGCGACGCTTCGCGCCCTGGCAACCGAAGGCAAGGTGGATGTGCTCTCGAGGCCATACATCCTGGCATCGGATAACCAGCTTGCCTCGATCCTAGTCGGCCAGCAGGTGCCGTTCATCACCAACACCCGCGTGACGGACACCGGCCAGACTATCAACACCGTCGAGTACCAGGACATCGGTATCATCCTCAACGTCACGCCGCACATTAACCCGGACGGCAAGGTGATCATGGACGTGGCGCCGGAGATCTCCTCGCTGCTGCAGGACACCACGGTGCGCATCAGCGACTCGGTCAGCGCGCCGGTCTTCTCCAAGCGATCGGCCCAGAGCCGGGTGGCCATCGACAATGGCAAGACCATCGTCATCGGCGGCCTGATGGAGGACAAGAAGGACATGATCGTGAACAAGGTGCCACTGCTGGGCGACATGCCGCTGGTCGGGCACCTGTTCCGGCGCACACAAGTCAACAAGAGCAAGACCGAGCTGCTGATCTTCCTGACGCCGCACGTGGCCATGGAGTCTGAACAACTGCATGACATGTCGAAAGACGAGATGAGTGGCGTTAAGATCACCCCGAAGGCTGTTGCGCCCGGCACTTTTGAGCAGCACATGGAAGGCATGCGTCGTGGCGCCACCACCACACCACCGGAGCCGATCTATGTACCAGCCACACAGCCGATACAGGATCCTGGCCAGTAGCCTGGCACTGCTCGTGATGATGGCGCTGGCCGGCTGCCAAGCGCAGCCGGCCAGTGCGCCTCCCGCCGTGCCCGCGGCCACGGGAGCCATCGAGGCATGCGCCGCCAATCTGCATGACCTGTGCGGCTACATGCTGCAGTTTTACGTACTCAACGGCCGACTGCCTGAGACGCTCAATGAGCTGGCGCCGATGGCGGATTTCGACAGGGAGCTGCCGCGCGTCTGCCCCGTGTCAGGCCAGGAATATGTGTATGTCCCCGAGGGGCTGCGCTCCCCCACCGAGCGGCGCTGGCTGCTGCTGTATGAGCCGGTGGCGCATGATGGAGTGCGCAATGCCATACTGGGCGCCGAGCCGCAGGGGAACCAGCCCATGGGGCTGTGGGTGGTGCAGCTTAACGAGACATCATTCCGATCCTTCCGCCGGATCATCGTGCCGCTAGAGATGGAATAGTCCGGATCACGACACCTGGCCAGGATCGCCGCAGGTGCAAAATCGGCGCGATTCCCGATCAACAAATGCAAAGATTGCTCCCACGCTCAGGGCATATCCTCCTGCATGAGCACAATAGACACCACTTCACTGAGGCGGAAACTGGACGAGCCTTACCAGCTCACTTCTGAGCAAATCGAGTTTTTCCAGAAGAACGGCTACATCAAGCTGAAACAGGTCCTCTCGCCGGACCTCATTGACTACTACGGCGAGGAGATCACCCGAAAGGTGATTGAGCTGAATACGCAGACCAAGCCGATGAGCCAGAGGTCGACCTACGAGAAGGCGTTCCTGCAGATCATGAACCTCTGGACCAAGAGCCAGATCGTGAAGGAGTTTGTCTTCTCAAGGAGACTGGCGAAGATCGCGGCCGAGTTGATGGGCGTGCGCGGTGTGCGCCTCTATCACGACCAGGCTCTGTACAAGGAACCCTCCGGCGGCATCACCCCCTGGCACGCCGACCAGTATTACTGGCCGCTGGCAAGGCCGACCACCTGTACGGTGTGGATCCCGCTGCAGTACACGCCGCTGGAGATGGGCCCGCTGGCGTTTGCCGTCGGGTCGCAGAACTTCGAGTTCGGCCGCGACCTGGAGATTTCCGACGAATCAGAGGAAAAGCTGCAGGCCGCGCTGAAGGAAGCGAACTTCCCGCTGGATGAACTCCCCTTCGACCTTGGCGAAGTCTCCTACCACTACGGCTGGACCTACCACCGCGCCGGCCCGAATACCTCCACCGACCCGCGCAAGGTGATGACGATCATCTACTACGAGGACGGCAACACGATGATTGCCCCGAGGAACAAGGCCCACGAGGCCGACTGGAAGTCCTGGCTGCCAGGCGCCAAGATCGGCGAACCACCGGCCACCCACCTGAATCCGCTGCTGTATCCGTGATCCAGGCAGATCAGTGATTGGCGAAGCTGCCAGACAAGACGATGCGCTCAAATGGGTACTCTATGCCCATCAGGCCGAAGGCCGATTTCTCGATGGGATAGAGGTATCTGCCCAGGACTTGCTTCTCGATGCAGGCATAGGGTACCCACAGCGCAGGATTGGCGGTGTAGCGCACCGTGCGCGACAGGTTGTAAAGAGGCTGATGCTTCTCCCAGATGGCATCGTACCGCTTAACGCACATCAACACGTCGTGCCGTGAGGAATGGCTGGTAATCCGCTCATTCTTATCGGTGCGCAGGACCGCGTCGACAACGTGCAGTGCGGTGTAGAAAGCTATCGTGACGATCCAGTCGGGATGAGCCGGAGGAATCAGGGGGATCAGGCTGCGATTTTTCCGCCACTGTTCAATGTGCTGTTTCCGCGGTCCCCATAGATGCACCGGGCATTGTCCGAAACGAAAGAATCGCGGTCCTGCCACGGGATCTGGAGAACCTCGATCATTCCCAGCACCCGGCCATGATCGCGAACGAGGTCCCGGTTAAGGTGCGCCATCTCATCAGCCAGGTCGAAGTTGAACGTGTCCGTGCAAGGCACCACGTACAGCACGATCTTGGAGCCATTGGGATAGGCGAATATCGCCCTGACGGAAGGATGCGATTTTCCCCATGAGGCCACCGCACGGAACAGGTCGCTTAACTGCCCCAGGTAGACCTCCAGGCTTATGCCCAGCTCGCAT
>JAKORQ010000226.1 GCA_029777755.1 Planctomycetota bacterium | reverse complement strand
TTATCGACAAGTAATTGAGATCCTGCAGGACGTTGAAATTGACCTCGGGCGTCGGCGGATAGGGCTCGGGCTCGCCCTTGAAGATGCCGCTGCCGTAGTACTTCATCTGCGTCAGGCAACGCTTGATGATGCCGGGCGGCTTCGGGATGTACTGCCACCAGTTGCCGGTGACGATGTTGCCGGTCACGAAGACCACCCACAGCCCGGCGAGGATGACGCCGGCCACGTTATGGATGCGCGCCGCCAGCGAAAACTCCACCAGCGGAAGGTTCGGATCGGAAAAGTGCAGGCTGATGCCGGTGATCGACAGGGCGATGATCGCCAGGGCATTGCCCCAGTGCCACAGCCTGATCCACAGGTGAAGGATGTAAACGCGATTAGTCATGGTTTTTACTCCGGCGCAGACGGGTCATGATGACGCGCACGAGGCCGTGGCCGATCACGCCCGCCAGCGTGGCGACAAACAGGCCGATCAGGATCATGTCGAGAGTGGGGTTGCGAGTTGCGCCCACCACATACGAGTTGCTCAGGATCACGCTGTTGAGGAAGCCGTACTTGTTCTGCTCCTCGGTGGCCAGATGGCGATACAGCCGCGCATTGAGCGAGCTGTTGGCGCTGTGGCAGGTAGCGCACTTCTTCTCGGCCTTGTCCTTGTTCTGGATCTCGTGGGAGAGGGAGAGCTTGTCTTCGGTGGGCGTGTGGCATTCGATGCAGCGCACGGCCTTCCAGTGCAGGCGGGTGTTGGGCAGCCAGTCATGGATGTCGTCGATGGGCGGCCGCTTTTTCTTGTCCGGAGCCATCTTCGCAAAGGCCAGATCCGAATCGTGGCAATCGAGACAGATCTTGTTGTCCTGGGCCACGATCTTGTGCGGATCGCGCAACTTGGCGGCCAGCGTCATGGAGTGCGCGTCGTGGCAGGTGACGCAGGTGAAGGTTTCGCTGAGGTTCTCGGCGTGCACCGACTTGTCGAACTGGCGTTCGATGCGCATCGCCTTGCGGGCGTGGCAGTCCTGGCATTCGCTCAGGCTGTCCTTGGCGT
>JAKORQ010000225.1 GCA_029777755.1 Planctomycetota bacterium | reverse complement strand
GCTGAGCTTCATGTTCATCTTCACTGACGTGCCGCTTGAATCCGTGGCGCTCAAGATGTTCACCGGCATAGAGAAGTTCGAGATCATGGCGATCCCCTTCTTCATCCTCGCCGGCAACTTCCTCACCCACGGCGGCGTGGCGCGGCGCATGATCAATTTCGCCACCGCCATGGTCGGTCACCTGCGTGGTGGCCTGGGCATGTCGGCGGTGCTGGCCTGCGCGCTGTTTGCCGCGGTGTCGGGCTCAAGTCCGGCGACGGTGGTGGCGATCGGTTCGATCCTGATTCCAGCGATGGTCAAGCAGGGCTATCCGCTGCGCTTTGGCGCCGGCGTGGTGGCATCGGCCGGTGGCCTGGGCATCCTGATCCCGCCCTCCATCGTCATGGTGATGTACTCGGTGACGACCAACACCTCGGTCGGGGCGCTGTTCATGGCGGGAGTGTTCCCTGGCCTGCTGCTGGCTTTCATGCTGGGGCTATGCACCTGGTATGTGGCACGCAAGAACAACTATCCGACGCTGGAGCGTGTCAGTTGGGGCGAGCGCTTCAAGTCCTTTCGCACCGCGTTCTGGGGTTTGATGCTGATCGTGGTGGTGATGGGCGGCATCTACTCGGGCATGTTCACCCCGACCGAGGCGGCGGCGATGAGTGCGGTGTACGCCTTCTTCATCGCGGTGTTCGTGTATAAGGACCTCAGCTTCAAGCAGATCCCCAAGGTCTTGCTCGACTCGGCGAACATGAGCGCGATGCTGCTGTTCATCATTGCCAGTGCCGTGCTGTTCTCCTTCATCCTCACCAGTGAGCAGATCCCGCAGCGCATGGCTGACGCCATCGTCGGCAGCGGCATGGGCACGATCGGCTTTCTCATCGTGGTGAACCTGCTGCTGCTGGTGGCCGGTGCGCTGATGGAGCCGTCGTCCATCATCCTCATCCTGGCGCCCATCCTGTTCCCGGTGGCGGTGGCGCTTGGCATCGATCCGATCCACTTCGGTGTGATGATCGTGGTGAACATGGAGATCGGCATGATCACGCCGCCGGTCGGGCTGAACCTGTTTGTCGCCAGCGGCATCACCAATGCCGGCCTGACCGAGATGAGCAAGGCGGTCATGCCCTGGCTGTATACAATGCTGGTGTTCCTGATGCTGATCACCTACATCCCGAGCATCTCCACCTTCCTGCCCAGGGCGCTGGGCATGATGTGAGCGCTCACGGCCCGGCAGCGCGCCGGGCTGGGTGCTGAGGTCGATCCGATCCCCGCAAGGCGATGTCGCCGGGCGGGGATCGTTTTTTTTCCGGCCCGGCTTGCCTGCGCTTACAGTCCGATGGTGGGCGGGCGCGTCGGCGGCAGCCGAAACCTGTTAAAATTTCACGCTTT
>JAKORQ010000224.1 GCA_029777755.1 Planctomycetota bacterium | reverse complement strand
CTTCGATGAGATCAGCGCGCCCAGGCCGAGGCTGGGAGTGCCGCGCAAGGCAAAGAGCGAGGCCACGATGAATTCGGGCGATTCCGAGGCAAGCGGCGCCAGCCATTGTACCAGCAGGAACTCATCCACACCCCAGCGCTTCCCCGTTTCAACGAGGCCCTCCGAGAATGGCTCTGCCGAGGCGAGGATGATCGCCGCCGCCCATATGAAGAACCCAACCACCGCCATCCGCCGCCGGGCTTTCGGGAGAAGGGAGAGCGCCAACGGCGGGCCAGTGAACTCCGGCTCATCGTGCTCCGCCTTGGAGGCCTGCCACATATAGAGCACAAAAATGGTGAGCAAAACGACCAGGTCGATCATCCCGATCTCATGTCGCAACGGGATGGTGAACGACCAGATCGTGGCCAGCGCCAGGAAAGTCATCTCCGTGGATTGCCCCGGCTCCAGCGTGACGGTCGTCTTACGGCTGCGCAGCCAGTAGAGGAGCACGACCGCCGACCATCCCAGGCCGATGAGCAAGCGGTTGGCGCCCGTCATATTCGCGGTGGCATACCCCATATACTCGGGGTTCTTCCCCGCCTGCCAGGCGAAGTACATATCCACGGCGTATTCGGGCAGGATGGAGATCAGCGCCAGGAAGGCGAGTGCCAACGACTGCGAGATGTCCATCTGCGCCACCTCGGCCGCCCACGAGAGGATGAAGGCGGCACCGAGGATCGCCAAGCCGGAGATCGCGGCCACCGCCAGGGGATCCGCTTCCTCGTGCCAGTGCATCAGCCGCAGGAGGAGCCACGGAAGCGTCAACGCGAACGCGCCGGCGATGAGAAGCCAATGACCGATAAAGTTTCGTTTAGTCGTCTTGGTGCTCAACGGATTACCACCTGTCTATGCGCCGGAACTCTGTGCACATAACGAAACACAACCAGGACCGACACCGTGAAAAGAAACGCGCTGGCCAGGAATGGCGCGCGGGGCCCAAGGTAGTCATACAGGCTACCGCCGACCGCGGCGCCGAGTGCAGCCCCGATCCCCTGCCCCGTGTTCATAATCCCGACCACGCCTCCACGGTGCTCGTCCCCCGCGAGCTCAGTCATCAGGGCCAGCCACGCCGGCGATGCCAGCAGGAAGCCGATGCCAAAGATGCCGGCGGTGACAACAAGGAGCGGCACGGCTCGCACCCAGGGCAGCAGCCACATTCCCACCGCGCAAATCCCCAGGCCCAGGCGCACCGCGCGGGGTTTTCCGATGCGATCCGCGAGCCGGCCCATCGGAATGGCAAAGGGTCCTACCACCAGTCCGATGTAGAGGAAGAGGTGCCCGATCTGCTCCTTCTCGACGTGGATCTGCTCGTTGAGGTAGATACTGAGCACGCCGTTTAGCATATGCAGCCCG
>JAKORQ010000223.1 GCA_029777755.1 Planctomycetota bacterium | reverse complement strand
GCGGCCCTGGCAACGTTCGAGTTCAGCCAGAATTTGGTTGAACTGTGGCGCGGTTCAAACTCGGCACAAAAACGCGAGTTGCTGGAGGTGGTCAGTTTGAACCGTAAGGTGAGCGACGTAAGTCTAGTGCTGATAAAGAGAAAGCCGTTCGACTTTTTAGCCGAACGGCCCTTTTTGAAGAAAAGTCGGGGTGACAGGATTTGAACCTGCGACCTCTACGTCCCGAACGTAGCGCTCTAGCCAAACTGAGCTACACCCCGGTGCTCTTTCGCCCGTACTTACAGTCGGGCACGAGCGAGAAGTTTACAGCGTTTCCCGTTTTTCGCAAGCTGGGTGGCTCGCTTCACTTTGCTTCCAGTTTGCGACGATCCCGTTTCCTCCCCTACTTTGTCGTCAGACGAGATACCAGTTCGGCGGGCGTGACTGTCTGCTCTTCGCCGGTGGCCATGTTTTTCAGCTTCACCTGGCCGGCGGAGATTTCGCTGTCGCCTACCACTATGCACCAGTCGGCCTTCTCCCGGTCGGCCACCTTGAACTGGCTTTTGGGCGAGCGGGGAGACAGGTCCATGTCGGCCATCACTCCCTGCTCGCGAAGTTGGCGCATCAGCTTCCAGTTATGCTGTCGGGCGGCGTCGCCGATGGATATGAGCCAAACCAAGGGGCGGCAGCGCTGGGCGATGGCTACCTTCTGGGCTTCCAGGGCAATCAGCAGGCGCTCGATGCCCGAGCCAAAGCCGACGCCCGGGGTTGGCCGACCGCCGAGGCTCTCCACGAGATTGTCATACCGGCCGCCGCCACCGATGGCATTCTGGGCGCCCAGTCCGCCGGCGGTTACCTCCCAGAGGGTGTCGGAGTAATAGTCGAAGCCGCGGACGAGATTCCCATCCACTACAAAGTCCGCTTCCGCATCCGCAAGAAGCTCCTTCACGCGCTCGAAGTGGGCCCTGCTGCGATCGGAGAGATAATCTCCCGCGGCCGGCGCTCCGGCACAGGCTTCCTTATCGCGCGGATCCTTGCTGTCGAGGATGCGCAGGGGATTCTCGACCAGGCGACGCTGGGAATCCTCGCTGAGCGAATCCTTCCTCGGGGTGAGGTACGCCACCAGGGCATCGCGATAGCGTGCCTTGCTCTCGGCGTCGCCCAGGCTGTTGATGCGCAGGGCAAGCTCCTTCACGCCGCAGCGACGGTAAAACTCCATCTGCAGCAGGATACACTCGACATCCTGCTCCGGGGCGGGGATACCAAACGCCTCGACGCCGAACTGGTGATGAATGCGCAGACGTCCCTTCTGTGGCCGCTCGTAGCGGAAGTTCGGCCCGATGTAGTAGACCTTGACACGCGAGCCTTCCTGGGCGATGAGGCCATGCTCGATCACGGCCCGCACCACGCCGGCCGTTCCCTCGGGCCGGAGCGTGATCATCTCGCTCTCTGGGCGAGGGCGGAAGGTGAACGTCTCCTTCTGGACGATATCTGTGGTCTCGCCGACGCCGCGGTGAAACAGCTCGGTTGCCTCATAAATCGGGGTGCGAATCTCGGAGAAGTGATACAGCTCGGCAACTTCACGGGCTGTCTGCTCGATGAATTGCCATTTGGGACTGTCGCTGGGCAGGACGTCGGCCGTCCCGCGCGGGGCCTTTATCTGCGCCATGTTCCTTCCTTCAAGAGTCAAAGCCACAAAGAACACCAAGGGCACGTTTGGCGATCGCTCGCGGCAGGTGCACTGAGTGTCCCCTGTGGCTCTAATGTTCTACCAGAGGGCTGAGGCTGGATTAGTCCTTCTTCTCGTCGGACTTGTTCTCCTCGGACTTCTCGTCGACAGCCACTTCCTCGATCTTGGCATTCTCCAGGATCTTGTCGATGGCCTTGTTCTCCCGCAGACGCAGGTACATGTTCTGCAGGGTACCGTCCTTGGCGAGCTGCTGCTTGAGCTTCTCAGGACGCTCGCCAAACTGCATGGCAGCCATGGCCACCTGCTGATTCAGCTCGCCCTCGCTCACGTCGATATCGAGCTGTTCGGCGATCTTCTCGAGGATGAAGAAGGACTTGAGCTCATTGGCGGCCTGGGCATCGGCGCCGGCCTTGATCTTCTCGATGTTGGCCTGGATCTCCTCGGCCGGCATGCCGCGCATCAGGAGGTCAGAGGTGCGGCGCTGGATGATCCTCTGGGTCTGCCGCTCGGAAAGCTTCGCGGGCAGCTCCATGGTGATGTTGTCCATCAGGTACTTGACGACCTGGTCGCGCATGGCCTGCTGCACATCATTCTTCACGCGGATGTCCATCTGCTCCTTGAGGGCCTCGCGCAGCTCCTGCTCATCGGAGAAGCCCAGGCTCTCGAGGAACTCCTCATTGATCTCGGCCAGCTCAAGCTTCTTGATGCTCTTGACGGTGATATCGATCTGCACTTCCTTGCCACGAATGTCTTCCCGGGCGTGATCCTCGGGGGCCCTGACGGTGATCGACTTGCTCTCACCTGCCTTGGCACCGGCAAGCTGCTTCTCGAGATCCTCAACAAAGATACCGCCGATCTGGCCGGCCCGGACGATGAAGGTAGCGTCCTTCTGTGAGCCAATCTCGTTGCCATCGAGCTTGATGCTGACATCGGCCGTGACGTAATCACGAGCCTCGACGCCACGATCTTCCACGGGTACCAGAGTGCCCTGCTGCTCGCGCAGGTTCTGCATGGCCTGCTCAATATGGCTCTCGGTAACCTCGACCTTCGGGCGCTTCACCGGGATGCCGTTGAGGTCGGGCATCTCGAAAGAGGGACGAATCTCGACCTGGAACGAATAGGTCAGGCCGCCGCTCTCGGGGAGCTTGATCGACTCAGGATTGTCGAACTCGGGCTCTCCAACGACATCGAGGTTGTTCTTCTCGATCGCCTGCTGATAGCTCTCGGCCAAGAGCTGGCGCTGGACGTCGTTGCGGATGTCGGTGCCGAAGCGCTTCTCCACGAGCTTCTGCGGTGCGCGGCCCGGACGGAACCCCGGCAGCGCCGCCTTGCTGCGAACCTCGTTGAAATTCTCCTCGAGCTTCTCGGCGATCCGCTTTTCGGGGATTTCCACAGTCACTTTCTTGGTGGCGGGAGCAATGTCCTCAACCTTGACCTGGTACTCAAATTCCGCCACGCCTGTCGCTGTATCGGCCATGACAATCCTCTTGCAAGCCCTTAAATGCCGGGGGGCCGGCTCATTTACTGTCTAGAATCCAAACTGGCCGCCCACTCCAGGCGACCTGCAGAGTCCCGTATCCTAACGGTGAGAGCGTATTTTGCAAACGTGTATCAGGCTACAGATAAGTTGTAAATTGGCTTTCGGCATCACATTTATGCTCATCTCGCCGCGACACGATCACTGATCGGCACAGCTCGCATGCACTATGTTTCTCCACCCTTGGAAGCTTGTGCAGTTGCCTCTAGAATCATGGCAAATGGCTGACGAACCAAAGTTCATTCTCTCGGTAGACGACGACTGGAAACGGCAGGCGCAGGAAGAGAAGCGCCGCCTCGCGGAAGAGGAGAAGAAGGCGAAAGAAGCCGCCGCGGCCGCTGTGCCGCCGGTGCCCCCCGCCGAAGTCCAGAGCGAGATTGCGCAGGAGCAGCTTGAGGCGGCCGACTCGCCCTTTGCCACGCTCGTGCAGACGCTGCTGACCCAGTCATTGGTGTACCTGGGAGGCATGGGCTCCCGGGGAGGCCAGCCTATTCTCAACCTCGATGCCGCCAAGCGCTCTGTCGACATGCTGGGCGCACTTGATGAAAAGACCAAGGGGAACCTGAGCGAGCTGGAGCAGAAGCTCCTCGACACCGCCCTTTACGAGGCGCGCAGCAGGTTTGTCTCGGTGGCGTCACAGTTCATCGGGCCGTGATCTTGTTGACACCCGACCGGTGGCCTTTAGGATTCGAGAAGCAGATATCGAGAAGTATTTCACGGTATGCTTCGAGCCGATGGCCACACCAGCAGACAGTCCGAGTCCCAAGAAAGATACCGTACCGGAGCCAACACTCCGGCGGCTACCGCTGTACCACCGCTTCCTGAAAAGCCTGCAGGAACAGGGCGCCCAGCGCGTATCCTGCACGGAGATCGGCAATGAACTGAAGCTCGACCCGACGCAGGTGCGCAAGGACCTTGAGTTTAGCGGCGTGGGCGGCCGGCCGAGGATCGGCTACCAGCTCGATGAACTGATCGCCGGCCTTGAGGGGTTCCTGGGCTGGAACAATGTGAATGAGGCATTCCTTGTCGGCGCGGGCAACCTGGGGGCCGCCCTGCTGGGATATCCCAAGTTCGCCGACTACGGCCTGAATATTGTCGCGGCATTTGACGCCGATCCGCGCAAGATCGGCAAGTCGATCCACGGCAAGGAAGTCCTTCCGATCTCCAAGCTGGAGAATCTGGCCCGGCGGATGCACATCCTTATCGGCATCATCACCGTGCCCGACTCGGCCGCGCAGGACGTCGCCGACAGGATGATCAACGGCGGGATAATGGCGATCTGGAATTTCGCCCCTGTGCAGCTGCGCGTGCCGGAGGGCGTGATCGTCCACAACGAGAATCTGTACGTATCACTGGCGACACTTTCACAGAAGCTGGCGACGGCTATCCGCTCAGGGGAAGCTTCTGCGAAGGCCGGCAAAAAGGCCTGAGCGATCAGCCTCCGAATATCGGCCGAAGATGCCGCTCGAGAATGTTGTATGTCACGTTGCGCGCCACCGCTTCGCGATGTCTGGCAAGCGCATCGAGATATCGCTGGCCCATCTCGGCAGCCACCTTGTACCCCAGGTGCAGTAGTTGACGGAGATTCCGGTCATACTGCGGGCAGGATCGATCATGCCGCAGGGCACGTACATACTGCTCGCTGCTCCAGGATGAGACCTGCGCGGGGGTGGGGAGCTTGGCCTGGTCAATGTCGATGACGGTTGCGTATGGTCGGCACAGTTCGTCGAAGCGCTGATACGCGGCGGCATAGATCTCATGGGCAATCTCAAGCCCTTCGCCGCCGGCCTCGGCGAGGCCGATCAGTTCCTCCAGCCAGGTGGTACCTGCGGTCTTCAGATGCAGGCCGGCGCCAGTACGGGCCAGTGCCCGGCGGATTACGGGGTAGATGCTGAACTTGTCGCTGCCGGAGTGAACCGAGAGCTTGAGGTTGCCGGGCAACCCAAACTCCCCGATGGCAAAAGCTATGACTGCCAGGTCCTCATTGAACTCCTTCTCGAACTGCTGGAGCTCACCGACATAGTCGACACCCTTGTTGAAGCGGCCGGTAAACTTGGGCGCAATGGTCTGGGCGGGGATCTCGTGCAGGGCGATGGCGGCGAGGATGAACAGCAAATCCAGCGGCGACTGCGGCTGATCGGTTTCATCCATCGAGACTTCGGTTATGAATCCTTCGCTTCCCTTGGCCAGCCCTATGTGACGATACAGGTTTCCCGCCTCGCGCACTGCCAGCAGATACTTCTCCGCCGTCCTGCGAAGATCCTCCCGGGTGACATTGAACTCTCGATCGATCCCCGGGATGCGAATCGTGCCGATGAAACGGCTCATGGAGTCAACGAATGACTCAATCTCGTCATCGCTGGCCCGCTGGCCGACGTAATCGGCCACGTCGAGCGTGAAGAAGTCACTCCAAGCCAGGAAGCGATCTACCGTCTTGATCGAGATATGGTCGGCGTCCACATGGTATGGACCGCTAAAGCCAACAGCCTTGACGGCCGAGTCGGCTTCAGCACGAACCGAGGACGGCTCGGTATGGACGATCTGGTGCTCGCGATTCGACTTGTTCCATACGGGACTGACGATGATCCCCGACTTCGCAGCCTCCACGAACGCGGCCAGTTGCGCCTCCCCCTGCTGCCCGAAACGGTCGCCGATCCCCATGCTGTACTTGGATAGAACCAGTTCGCTCACTTTCGCTCCTTTGCCTGCAATCTTAACTGTGCGTATCGCCCGGTGAGCGTACTGCATATTTGCACTGCTGAGAATTGGTGTTAGTGTTGGCTAATGGCGGGGAGAGGGAGAATCATGCGGACGACGATCAATTTCATCATCGATTGCATCTTCGCCCTGGTGATGATTGCACTGATCTGGACCGGGCTGGTGATGCGCTATTTGCTGCCGCCCGGCACCGGCGGACGGATGAACCTGTGGGGATGGACTCGCCATGAGTGGGGAACAGTGCATTTCTGGATCGCGGTAGCGGCCGCTGTAGTGCTGATCGTGCACGTAGCGATGCACTGGAACTGGGCCTGCCTGTTTGTACGGAAGAAACTCGGCTGGGAAGGGATGCTCTCTGCCGCCAGGCTGTGGATCAGCGGAGTTATCTTCGGGCTGGTGATGGCGGCCGGCATCGGTGGTACAGTCTGGATGGCCAGCGGACAGATCGAGGAAAGATCTCGTTCTTCTCAGGATAGTGAGCAGATAGAGCATCGCGAAGACCGTGGTTGGGGCCGCGGATGGCGCCGATAGCCGGCGCATGAGGCATGGGATGGAGACTCTGGAGCAAAAGATACAACGCGTCACGGCCGAGCATGTGGAGGTCGTCCCGTACGACAGCCATTGGCCGGCGCTGTTCGAAGAAGAGCGCGACCATCTCATGCAGTGCATGCCGGCGGGGATGATCATCCGCATCGAGCATTTCGGCAGCACATCCGTGCCGGGCCTGGCGGCCAAGCCGATCGTGGACATGATCATCGAGGTGCGCGATGTGCAGGAAGCGAAAGTGACCGTACCGCAGATCCTTGAGCCGCAGGGATATGACTGCTTCTGGCGGCCGACGATGGGGAATGATGTTCCCCCGTGGTATACATGGTGCATCAAGCGAAACAGCGCTGGTGCACGCACGCATCACCTGCACATCGGAGAGGTCGGCTTCAAGGATGATGCCCTGCTATTTCGCGATACCCTGAGGGAGAATCCTGAGATCGCCGCTGAGTACCAGGAGCTGAAGCTGCGCCTGGCCGGCGAACATCACACCGATCGCGTGGCGTACACCGCCGCCAAGGGCGAGTTCATCCAGCAGGTACTGCGCGATGCCAGGGCCAGGCGAAAAGATCAGGTTCGCTAGCGCATTCTGAACAATTCGCTCATATCACGCCAACGCCGTCACTGAAAATGCCCACCTGTGAAAAAGAGACGCGCTGATAGGGAGGCTCGATGAAGCTAACGGCTGTATTGGTGATTCTTTCATTTGTTCTGGCGGTGGCCGGATGTGGCAAAGACAGCGGCGATCCTGACGGTGCAAGCGTCAGTCTGATTGGCGCGGGGGCCACTTTCCCGCAACCGCTGTACGCCAAGTGGTCAGCGCAGTACGCGAGGATCAACCCGAACGTAAAGATCAACTACCAGGGCATCGGCAGTGGCGGTGGTATCAGGCAGATCTCCGAGAGAACCGTGGATTTCGGGGCCACCGATGGCCCGATGACCGACGCCCAGATGCAGAAAGCCCAGGGTAAGCTCCTGCACATCCCCATGACGCTGGGGGCCGTCGTTCCGATCTACAACCTGCCGGAGGTGAGCAAGCCGCTGGTATTCAGCGGGCCGGTACTGGCCGACCTTTTCCTGGGGAAAATCACGAAGTGGAACGATCCGCGCCTGGTGGAACTGAACCCGGATGCCGGCCTGCCGGATCGGCCGGTCACCACCGTTCACCGCTCCGATGGAAGCGGAACCAGCTACATCTTTACCGACTATCTCTCGAAGGTAAGCCAGGAATGGCGCGGAGGACCCGGTAAGGGAACGACGGTGAACTGGCCCAGCGGCCGTGGTGCCAAGGGTAATGACGGAGTGGCGGCCGACGTGAAGCAGAATCCCGGCTCACTTGGCTACGTCGAGCTCATCTATGCCGCGAACAACAACATCTCCTATGGGGCGGTGATAAATGCCAAAGGCGAGCCGATTCTCGCCAGCATCGAGTCTGTGACACGCGCCGCCGGCTCGTTTGAGGATGTGCCCAATGACCTGCGTATGTCCATCACCAACCCGGACGCGAGCGGCGCATACCCGATCAGCGGTATGACCTGGATCCTCATCTACCAGCAGCAGCAAGACCCGGGGAAGGCAAAGGCGCTGGTGGACTTCCTCTGGTGGGCAACGCACGACGGGCAGGCGATGACCGCTCCGCTGCGCTACGCCCCGCTGCCTGAGGAACTGCTGTCGAGGGTTGAGCAGATGCTCAAGAGCGTGACGGTAAACGGCAGCCCCCTGCTCTCCGATCGGTAGTGACCTCGATGGATGCAATGACAGTAGAAATAGAGACAAGCGGTGAACAGGAGCCGTCGTCGAGCAGATCGCTTCGTCGGCACGGCCGGGGTGACATGATCTTCTCGGCCCTGCTCACTGCGTCAGCTTTCATCGCGCCGGCGATACTGGTGCTGTTCATCGGTACGCTGATCTACGGCGCGTGGCCGACGATCGACAGGTTTGGCCTCTCGTTCATCACTTCCAGCGTTTGGGAACCAAATCCAGAGAGGGAGCAGTATGGCGCGCTGCCGTTCCTCCTCGGTACGCTGGTAAGCGCGATG
>JAKORQ010000222.1 GCA_029777755.1 Planctomycetota bacterium | reverse complement strand
GTGGTGGCACTCGCCGGGGCTTCCTCACCGGGCAGCCAGACCACGTCCATCTCGGTACGCGCCTCGATCGCCTTCATCATCTGCTCCGGCGTGACCTCAATCTTGAAATCAGGATCGACGCCCCATTCGGTGCTGCTCTCCTCGCGATGCAGGCAGCGTCCGCTCGGGAGGTAGTAGCGGCTGGTCGTCAGCTTCAGTGCCGCGGTCCGGCTCGCCACCGGAAAGACCATCTGCACCGAGCCCTTGCCATAGGTCCGCTCACCGACAATCAGGGCACGCTTGTGGTCCTTAAGCGCCCCGCTCACGATCTCCGATGCGGATGCCGAGTACTGGTTCACCAGCACCACCAGGGGCATCTTGAACTTCTTCGACCTCGGGTTGGCATTGCTCTGCGAAGGTGAGTGCCCATCAGGCCGATCCGCCCTCGTGGAGACGATCGCGCCGTTCTCAATGAACATGTCGGCCACGTCGATCGCCACATTCAGGAGGCCGCCGGGATCCGATCGCAGATCCAGCACCAGCCCGCGAACGCCATCCCTCTCCATCTGCTCGATGGCATTCCTCAAGTCACTCGCGGTGGTCTTGGAAAAGCTGGTCAGGCGGACATAGCCGATGCGCTGCACTGGATCGATGATCCAGTCCCAGCCGCCGCCGGGCAGCCTCTTCCAGCCCTTGATGCTCGCCACCTTCACGGTGTCGCGCTTCAGCACATAGTCCTTCACCGTGCCGTCGGGGGAGCGGATGGTCAGCGTGACCTTGGTGCCGGCCGGCCCGCGGATGCGCTTCACCGCCTGGTCAAGCATCATCCCCTTCACCAGCTCGCCATTGACGTGGGTGATCAGGCTGCCGGCCTTGATGCCGGCCCGATACGCGGGGGTATCCTCGATCGGGCTGGCCACCTTCAGGTCACCAGACTCATCGCGCTCGATCTGGATGCCCACGCCGCTGAACTCACCCTCAGTATTGCTCTGGAACTCCTCGATCTGCTGCGGCCAGATCATGCTGGAGAACTGATCCAGCTCGGCCAGCGCTCCATCCATGAACTCATAGACGATGACCGCCTCCGGCAGATTCACCGACTGACGGTTGGCGTCGCGAATGCTGTTCACCAGCGCGCGGAACTCGCGGAAATCATCCGGGTCGCTGTTCTCGAGCTTCGCGGCCGCCTGCGTTAGCGCCGCGAGGAATTTCCCGCGGCGAGCCTCGTCGGCCAGCGACTCGAACTCGCTCTCAATATGCGGAGTCTTCACGAATGCCTGGAGAGCCTGCAGTCCCCCGCTGGCCACCAGGCGATAGTTCACGTCACGATAGTAATGCCGCACGGCGTCGCGGATGGCCTCGGAGATGACATCGAACTCGATGTCCTTGAGCATCTCGCGCCAGTCGATGGTGGCGACCTCCACGTCGTCGTCGGCCGGCCGGGTGCTCGGCTTGTCGCCAACTGTCGTGCGGGTAAGCCCAGACTGCTTCAGCAGCTCATCAACGGCCTCGTCCTCGGCCTGCTTCTTCTTCTGGATCTCGCGGAAGTACTTGGGAGTGTAGAGAGCCTGGATGCGGACATATCGTGCAGCCTGCTTCAGCTTGGCCTTCCAGGTTGGATTGGTCTGGTCGATCGCCCCCAGCGCCAGATAGATGCGGACGGCATTGTGGTATTCGCCGGCATTCTCGTACTTCTCGGCGTCGGCAGCCCGGGCCGCGATCATCTCGGCCACCCAGGGCTCCTCGCGGAACTTTTCCCTATCCAGCGCCAGGGAGTGAGCCCGGGCGAGATAGTCCAGGGCATGATCGTACCTGGCATTTTCCGCCAGCAGCCTGGTCTGGGCGACGGCCTTGTCATGCTCGGCCTTGCGCCCGGCGAGCGTCTGCTCATACTGGTCGGTGAAGGCCGACACCCACGATGCCATCAGTTCCAGGGTTGGATCGGAACTGCTGGCGGCCGCTTTCTTGAGCAGCTCGCTGCTGCGGTCGAACTCACCACGTTTCAGGGCGGAGAGTGCATCGGACTTAAGTACATCGGCCGCGACCGGGCCGGCGGTATTAACGTCGGCCAGGGCGGCGACAGGCGCAACGCCCACCAGCAGGGCCAGCAGCGATGCAAGAACGGACGCTCGGAAGAATCGAATCATTGATGATGGTCCAAACCGGTTAAAAGAGTCCCGGACAAAAAGGAAAAGCACCCCGCAGCAACCCACTGCCGATAACGCTAATCCCACCACACCTGCCGGTCAATCCATATAGAATACGGACGCACAATTCATGGTATTCCATGCCCGCAACGAACAGAGGCGAAGTGGCACAGGCGCACCTACAAATAGTGTTATCCGGCTCGTATAAACTATACCGCTTGACAGACTAATCTGTTCGAATAAACTCTGCCACGCCCTTGAGGGAAATGGGGGCGTAGCTCAATTGGTTAGAGCACCGGACTGTCGATCCGGAGGTTGCGGGTTCGATCCCCGTCGCCCTCGCTTAAAGCCCCCGCGAATGAAATTTCGCGGGGCTTTTTTGTTGCGCGAAAGGCACGACTTAAGCGGGAGAATCTGCCTCACGCCACTGCCAATTTACACCGCAAACTACCTCCACTGAACGCTGACATACCCTTGTCAGTCAGTCTGTCACAATCATGTCCGACGCTTCGTACTATTTGACCTCTCTTATGGTGGTTTTTTCGATATTGCCCATGTAAGCTCGACCTTGGGCTTGAGGGCGATGGGAGTGGCTGTGTATCGAGCATATGCACATAGCAAGAACGGGCGACCAGTTGATGAGTGGGAACCGCTTGAGGAGCACCTCTGCCTTGTCGC
>JAKORQ010000221.1 GCA_029777755.1 Planctomycetota bacterium | reverse complement strand
GATGGGTTATGCCCACGGGTCGGGGCTAACGAAGTTTCAGTACGGATGCTATCTGAGCGCGGTGCTCGCGTACCTGATGATGCGTCAGCAGGACGCCGTGGGGCTGACTCTGTTCGACACCCAGATTCGCCTGGAGATGCCCGCACGCACCACGCCCCGACATCTGGACGAGATGATGCGCCAGCTGGAAAAGGTGCAACCCAGCCACACCACGGACATCGGCGCGACCCTGCATCGTCTGGCCAGCCGCTTCAAACGCCGTTGTTTGCTTGTGCTGATCAGCGACCTCTACGATGAATCCGAGGCGATCGAACGAGCGCTGCACCATTTCCGGCATCGCCGTCACGAGGTGATTGTCTTCCACCTGCTGGATCGTGCGGAGAAGGAGTTCCCCTTTCAGGAGACAGCCACCTTTATCGATCTGGAAACGGGCGAACGGCTTCAGGTCGATCCCTCCTATGTCCGAGCCGATTATCGCAAACAGATCGAGGAGTTTCTGCAGCGCTACCAGCGCTTGTGTGCGGATTGTCAGATCGACTATGTGCACACCGATACCGCGGTGCCTTACGACCACATGCTGGCGCGGTTTTTGAAGAAACGGGCGCGGTTATGACGTTCGCCACCCCTCTCTTTCTGCTGGCGGTGCTGGCCGGGATCATCCCGCTCCTGCTGCACCTGATCCATCGCGAAAAAGCGGTGGAGGTTCGCTTCAGCACGTTGCGCTTTTTGCAACGCAGTGTGCAGCGAACGCGCCGCTGGAGGTTTCTCGACCATCTGCTGCTACTGCTCCTGCGCGTGGCGGCCCTGGTGCTCATCGCTCTTGGTCTGGCGCGGCCGGCATTGACCAGTCTGCACCATCTGTTCGGCCGGGGGAGTACCACGGCGGTGGCAATCATCCTCGATAACTCGGCCAGCATGGCGCTGCTCGATGGGGGCCAGCCTCGCTTCGAGCTTGCTCGCCACGTGGCCGAGGAAGTGCTCGACCGATTGCACGAGGGCGATTCGGTGGCGCTCCTGCTCACGGGTGGCCGTCTCGAAGGGGAACAGGGCAAACTGTACCACACCCAGGAGACGGTGCGCCAGTTGCTGGCCCAGTCGTCTGTGAGCATGGAGCGAGCCGACCTGGCGACGCGGCTGCACCAGGCCCGCGCCCTGCTGAGTGAGACCGAGGCCACCCAGCGCGAGATCTACATCCTCACCGATAACCAGGCCCTGTCCTGGGCGGGGTTGAAACCGCCCGAAGGCGAAAAGAGCACTCCAGAGATCCCTGTTGTCATTATTAACCTGAATCGCGAGCCGGCGGCCAACGTCGCCCTCAAGAGCCTCCGGCTCGATACGCCAGCCCCGGCGGTCGGGGTCCCGATCCAGCTGACCGTGGAACTGGTCAATCAGTCGATCACGCCGCAACAGAACCATCTGGAATTGCACGT
>JAKORQ010000220.1 GCA_029777755.1 Planctomycetota bacterium | reverse complement strand
TGTTAAAGACGCCATCGCCGCTGCCGAACTGGTTCAGGCCGGAGATGATGGTGTCGTTCCAGAGGAAGTTGATTTGCGCCCGCGGCGGAGAGAGCGGGTCGGTGATGATGAATTCCTTGTTGTCGGGGGAAAAATGCCCGTAAGGCTTGCTCATTGCTTACATTCCTTTCCAGAAAACTCCACTAGTCCGGCGGTAATCTCGCATGACGAGGTCCTGGAAACAAGGGTCGGCTTTGCACCATCGGGCGTGATCGGCGTACTATCTGCGAGCAATGTCCCAGAGGCGCAAAGGAAAAGTGGTGGTTGCGATGTCCGGCGGGGTGGATTCCTCCGTGGCGGCCGCCCTGCTGCTGCGCGAGGGATACGAGGTGATGGGCGTATTCATGCGCCTGGGCACGCCGCCGGGGGTGGAGTCGGCCGACACCTGCGATCCGCGTGGCCATCGCGGCTGCTGCTCCGTGCGTGATGCAGATGACGCCCGCAAGGTGGCTGGGTTGCTGGGAATCCCCTTCTATGTGGCGAACTTCCAAGAGGACTTTGGCCGGGTAATCGACTACTTCGTCTCGGAGTACAACGCCGGGCGAACCCCCAACCCCTGCGTTCGCTGCAATGACTGGCTGAAGTTTGGCAAGCTGAGCAGCTATGCGAAAGCGGTAGGCGCGGATTACGTGGCGTCGGGGCATTACGCCCGCATTGGCATCGACCAGGCCACGGGCAAGCGCGTGCTTCGCCGGGGAATCGACGTGCGCAAGGACCAGAGCTATGTGCTGTTCGGCATAGCGGCCGAGCACCTGCAGCATACGCTGTTTCCCATCGGTGAGCTGGAGAAGCCGCAGGTACGGGCGATAGCGGAGGAACTGAATCTCCCGACATTCAACAAGCCCGACTCGCAGGAAATATGTTTTGTGCCGGATGGGGACTATGCGGCACTGGTCAGACGTCGCTCACCGGAGACGGTCCGGCCGGGAGAGTTTGTCGATCCAACCGGCAGGCCACTGGGGAAGCACCCGGGTTACCAGAACTTCACTATCGGACAGCGCAAGGGGTTGCGCATCGCGCTGGGCGCCAGGACATACGTCACGGATATAGACCCGGCCACCAACCAGGTGACGCTGGGAACAAAGTCCGACCTGATGCGAAGAACGCTGATCGCCGACCAGGTAAACATCACGCATCCATCGGTCGTGCCTGACACGGACATCCGCTGCCAGGTTAAGGTGCGCTACAACCAGCAACCGCAGCCGGCCACCATGCGCATCACCGACGGCAAGCTGCATGTCACCTTCGACGAGCCGATATCAGCCATCACCCCAGGCCAGGCGGCCGTGGCTTACGATGGAGACAACCTCCTCTGCGGCGGGTGGATACAGAAGGTGATGTGATCCCCGCGTGGGCGGTTCATCTTGTTGGAACCACAGATGGACACTGATTCACAGAGCGTGCCTTCTTGGCTGCTCTTTCATGCGCTGCCATACACCGCGCGGCATCCGCTGAACTGCATTCCATCAACCGCGGATGCATCTGTGGTTCCCTTATATCCTCTCTGTGTCTCCGTGCCTCAGTGATTCAGTTCAACAGTTACTCCTCAGGTTCACTTGATTCGCTTGCCACTTCGCGCAAGGCGGGGACGGCCGGGTTTTTGGATTGTCTTCTCGTGCACAGGGCGATGATGTAGGGCTTTAGTTCCGGGCCGTCGTCCAGGTAGCGCACGTGGATGGACTTGGGGGCGTGTTCGGCCACCAGTCGCGGGACGAAGCCAAGGCCCAGTCCAAGGCTGGTCATGCTGAGGATTGCCTCGTTGCCTGAGACATAGGCAAGGATGTTCGGCTTGATCTTCCGGGAGCGGAACCAGGCCTTTATGGCATCGTGTGCCGGGCCGGATTCGGGGAGGATCAGCGGAAGCTGCGTCCATGGCCTGCCGGCGGCCAGTTCTTCCTGGAGCGGGCAGCGGCGGACCGGGCCGATGAGCATCAGGGGTGTCTTCTGCAGAGGGATGAGATCCAGCGCGGCCGGCACGCGCTCGGGGACTGGCACCAGCGCTGCGTCGGCCGAGCCATCCGAGACGCGCACGATCCCATGCTCAGCGTCGCCGGTGCGCAGAGTCACGGAAACTTCCGGGTAACGCTGGCGGAAGGACCATAAAAGCCGCGGCAGCACGCAGTAGCTGGCGGTGACGGAACAATAGAGCGTGATCTCGCCGCGAAGGGGTGATTCCTGCCGCAGGTCGGCCATGAAGGCCTTCCACTCCTCCAGGGCCCTCTGGGCATACTCGCGGAAGCGCACACCATCAGGAGTCAGCCTGACGCTTCTCTGGTCCCTGGTGAACAGCGCGGCCCCGACTTCCTCCTCCAGGCGCGCGATGGCTCGCGTGAGGGCGGAGGGAGTAAGGTGGCAACGTCTGCTGGTCTCGCGAAAGCGCAGCGTGCGCGACAGATCGAGGAACAGTTCCAGCGAGCGAATATCCATGTTGCACAAAATGCAACGCATCGATGTGATGATGTCAATGCATGCAACTGGAATTTGCGCCTTTGACTGGATACGCTCAGAAGCATGTGAAATGGCCGCGGTATTGGGCTCGGCCGCGGAACACCCCTTTGGCGAAGCCCGCAAATGGAGAAGAACATGGCACGTTCCGTCAAGATGCTTTACGAGAAGGATGCTCCTCTCGATGCCCTGAAGGGCAAAACCGTCGCAGTGCTTGGATTCGGCTCGCAGGGCCACGCCCACGCCCAGAACCTGCGTGACTCAGGCGTGAAGGTGATCGTCGCCCAGCGCGAGGGTGGCGCGAACTATCGCCTCGCCAAGGAAGCGGGCTTCAAGCCGGTGAGCGTCGAGGAGGCGGTAAAGCAGGCGGATCTGATCATCATCACCCTGCCTGACGAGATCCAGCCGGAAGTTTACAACCGCTCGATCGCCCCCAACCTCCGCAAGGGCCAGACGCTGGGCTTCACCCACGGCTTCAACATCCACTTCAAGACCATCGTTCCTCCCAAGGATGTGAACGTGATCATGGTGGCGCCCAAGGGGCCGGGGCACCTGGTTCGCTCGGAGTATGAGAAGGGTGGCGGCGTCCCCTGCCTCGTGGCGGTGCACCAGGATGCCACCAGGAGCGCCAAGAAGATCGCGCTGGCCTGGGCCCGCGGCATCGGTGGCGCCCGCTCGGGCGTCATCGTCACCACCTTCAAGGATGAGTGCGAGACCGACCTGTTCGGCGAGCAGGCTGTGCTGTGCGGCGGCCTGTCGGCACTGATCAAGGCCGGGTTCGAGACGCTGATCGAGGCCGGCTATCCCCCGGAAATGGCATACTTTGAGTGCTGCCATGAGATGAAGCTGATCACCGACCTTATCTTCCAGGGCGGCCTGGACTACATGCGCTACTCCATCTCCAACACGGCCGAGTACGGCGACCTGACCCGCGGCCCGCGCGTCATCACCGACAAGAGCAAGAAGGAGATGAAGAAGATCCTGAAGGAAATCCAGACTGGCAAGTTCGCCAAGGAGTTCCGCAAGGAGTACGAGAGCGGCATGGAGAACTTCAAGAAGCTCTACGAGCAGGACCGCAAGCACCCGCTGGAAGTCACCGGCAAGAAGCTGCGCAAGATGATGACCTGGCTGAACGCCAAGGAGCCCCCGAAGAAGTAATCATCCGCCAGATAACGTGATGACAAAGACCGCCCGGCGGCCAAACCGTCGGGCGGATTCTCTTTCCCTTTGGCGATCGCACGACGGCAAACCGGACGTTTACGCAGATGCCTGCAGCCACTATATTCTCGATCAGCCCGCTGTAAGCGTTTGCGGGGAGGAGATCAACGCGTCTTGCACAGACTTCGCCAGGGAATTCTCTTGTCGGCCATCGCCGTCCTGCCGGGGCTGTGCGCTGCCCAGCAGCCGCCGGTCAGCGATACCATCTCCATCAGTTCCGAGGTCGCGTCCACCTGGCAGGAGAACGGCACCAATGTCATCGCCTTCTCCTCTCCCGTGCAGATCGAGCTGGATAGCGCGAAGATGTCGGCCGACGGTGCTGTGATATGGGTCAGTAATCCCCGTGGAATCGTGCCGGACAGCCGGTACGTGGAGATCGCCCTGATTGGCAACGCCACACTCGAGCATGGGACGGCCAGGCGAACGGGAGACCGGCTTTTCGTCACGGCACAGGTGCGCGGCTCAATCCGCATGGACACCCGCGAACGCCTGACGCAGGATGCCAGCGACAGTGAGCTATTTGATGTGGCATCCGCCCTGCGCGACCAGATCGGGTTCTCGCTGCGGACGGAGACGGGCCAGTGGCGCATGCCCCGGCCATCGCCATTCGTGGAGCAGCCCCAGGTCCGCAGGATCCCCACAACGCCGGCCGAGCCGGTGCAGACGCAGGTCAACCTTCAGGTGGAAAAGGGATACCGCATCCGCCTGCCGGATGAGACGATCGCGGTGGTAGTCGACCAGGGGCTTAAGGTCACCATACGCACCGGCGAAGGACAACTCACGCACCTGAGCGCCCAGCGCGGCGTGGTATTCACGACGTTGAAGGACATATCGGCCGAGGAGGAGATGGAGTCGGGCAGCCGCTTCCATGACTCTATCGAGGCAGTCTACCTCGAGGGGGATGTCCGCATCGTCACCATCCCAAAAGACGGCAGCCGGCCGGACTCGCGACTGGAGGCCAATGAGGCCTTTTACGAGGTGGCGACCGACCGGGCGGTACTGACCAATGCGGTGATGCACACCATCGATCCGGGCTCGCAGGTGCCGATTGTCGTTCGCGCCTCGACGCTCAAGCAGCTTTCCAAGGAGCCGGATCGCGCTGAGTATCGTGTGCGGAACACCACGCTCACGACCAGTTCCTTCCTGACTCCCTCGTACTCCATCGCGGCCGAGAAGGCGTATGTACGCCAGGTCGATCGCGGCGACTGGTTCGGCACCAGAACATCCTTCTCCAGCACGCACAACACACTGAGGCTGTTCGGCGTACCGGTCCTGTGGCTGCCCTACGTCGGCGGGACGATCACGGAGCGTGGTTTTCCGCTACGTGGCGTGGAGATCGGCTCCAACGGCAGCTTTGGCTTCTTCACGAAAACTGAATGGGGACTGTTTGAGAGCATGGGCCGTGTGCCGCCGCGGGATGTCGATGCGAGCTTCAACGTCGACTATCTCAGCAAGCGCGGGCCGGCCTTCGGTATCGATGCCAATTACCGCGGCTCATCCATCAGCGACACCACCGGAGAGCCGGAGAGCTACTTTGGCAAGCTGCGCTCCTACTTCGTCTATGACGAGGGCGAGGATGACCTGGGCGGTAACCGGCGGGATGTGAATCCGCCTGACTTCATGCGCGGGCGGCTGCGCTGGGAGCACCAGCAGTTTCTGCCGGACAACTGGCAGGTACAGTTGCGCACCTCGTGGATAAGCGATGCGACCTTTCTTGAGGAGTACTTCCCCAGCGAGTTCCGCAGCATCGAGCCTCAGGAGACATCGGCCTACATCAAGAGGCAGTGGAATACCGAGGCGGTGTATCTGCTGGT
>JAKORQ010000020.1 GCA_029777755.1 Planctomycetota bacterium | reverse complement strand
GCCGATCTGGGCTCCAGACAGTTGCGTCGACAGCGAGCGCAGGGCTGCCATCACCCCGCGTGCTCGTCGATCTCCTGCTGAAGCGGATTTCTCGACTGAGACCCGGTCTACAGCCACCAGCGAATATTCTGCGGCTCCAAATACCCCACAGGCCAAGATCAAGGCGAAGGATATGCCGAGCAGGAGCCATTCCATGGTGCTCATTGTGTCTGGTCAGCCCAACAGTGGTTGAATCTGCCCCATGAGTAGTCGCATTGATCGCCCCCGACTTGAAGGCTCTGTTGCCGTCCTGAACGCTCGGCGCCTCTCCTTTGCCGAGTATGGCGTGCCGCGCGGCAATGCTGTGATCTGGATGCATGGCACTCCCGGCGCCCGCCGGCAGATTCCGTTTGAGGCCAGGGCCTATGCCCACGAAAACGACATCCGCATCATTGGTATCGATCGCCCGGGCATCGGATCATCGACCCCACATCTATACGACAACGTGTACGAGTGGACCGCGGATCTTGAGCGACTCATGGAAGTACTTGCGATCGACAAGGCCCACATCATCGGCCTGTCCGGTGGTGGCCCCTATGCCCTGGCTGCAGGGGCGGCATTTCCAGACCGGATACATGGCGTGGGTGTGATCGGGGGAGTGGCGCCCACGATCGGGGTTGATGCGATCCGTGGTGGCGTCGTCGAGTTGGCGCCCTACGCCGCACCTATCTTGTCGCTTGCTCGGGTGCCGCTGGGGGTGGTGCTGGCCCAAGCGATCCGGGTAGTGCGTCCGGCTGCGGGGAGATTCCTGGATGCCTATGCTGCCGTCCAGCCAACCGGAGACAAGGCATTGTTGGCACGCCCGGAGTTCAGGGCGATGTTCCTTGACGACCTGCTCAACGGTTCGCGCTTCCAGATGAGCGCCCCCCTGGCAGACATCATCTTGTTCACCCGCCATTGGGGTTTCGAAGCTGCCGATGTCGAGGTGCCGGTGCACTGGTGGCATGGCGATGCCGACCACATCATCCCGTTCCGTCACGGCGAGCACATGGC
>JAKORQ010000219.1 GCA_029777755.1 Planctomycetota bacterium | reverse complement strand
GCCTTCAATCCACGCCGTAGATTCCTCCCGCCGCTTGCGCGAAATGCAGCAACCCCATGATGGCGTAAGCTCCTGAGCGAATGTTGCAAATGCGCTCATCCAGCGTGTAGTTGCTGGTGCAGCCGCGGTACGCGCCATCGGCGGGATCACCCTCGCGCCTCACCTGCAGGTTCAGCAGATACTGCACGGCTTTCGCAAGGCTTTCGTCGGTGCCGATCCCAAGGCCAAGCTTGCGCGCTGCGGCCAGTTCCAGCAGCACCGCCCCGCCGGCGCTGGGAACCGAATACGCTTCCGGCCCAAATCCACCGTCAGCGCGCTGGATATCGACCATGCGACGGAGGAAGCGCCCGGCGGCCGAGGAGTATTTGTCATCCTTCTCCAGCTTCCATGCGGCGAGGTTGGCCAGTGCGCCAAAGTCATCGTTGTAGACGTGCATCATCTCCCAGCCGCGCGGCGCGATCCTGGGGTCGACCTTGCCATCGAGCTTCTCAAAGGTATTGCGGTCGAGGATCACGCTGATGCTGCCGTCGGCGGCGAGATGGTGCTGATTGTAGAAATCGAGGATGGTGCGCATGGCGGTTCGATAGCGCGCCTCGCCGGTAAGGCGGAACATGCGGTACATGAAATACGCGCTGCCGCTGTGGAACGACCCGCACCAGCCTGGCTCCCATGGCTGATCGTCGAAACGCACCGTCCAGTAGGGGTAGCCCCTCTCCATGCCGACCTCCACGAACCAGTCGGCGTAGATGCGTGCCCGGTCGAAGGCTTCCTGGTCGCCGGCGATCTGCGACCAGTCGGCCAGCGCCCAGGCGGCCGTCAGGGCATCGCGCGGATGGGCCATGGACGATTGCCCCGTCACCTCGCGGAATACGCCACGCACGCGCCGGGAGAACGGCGAGAAACTCTGGATGCTGAACAGGTAGCGCACCGCCCGGCCGGCCGCCTGCAAATAACGCTCGTCACTGAAGGCACGATAGCCGGCCAGGAGAGCCGCGATGCCGATGCCGGTGGTCCAGTTGGTGCTGAGGGTGAGAATGCGATTGGCCGAGCAGTCATAGGTGAACGGGAAACGTCCCATATCAGCGCTGTCGCCGGTGCTGACCTGCTGCCGCACCAGGAAATCCAGCCCGGCGCGGGCGGAATCGAGGGCGAGCTGGCGAACGGACGTGGCGGGCTGGGCGGCAATATCGGTCGACATTTTCGCTACCTCTTTCTGTAATTACATGCAAGAATTGCACAGGATGCTACCACGCCAGCCAGCTATATTCACCGAGAAAATAGGCGGTTTTGCCTTTCTGTAATCTTTGCACAGAATTTTCTTGCAGGTTTGCGGCCGAGCGTGATAGTCTGCAATTTCTGTAATTAGAGGGACAGGTCTTGCAAGCTACTGCCGAACAAGTTGCCAGGCGCGCGGGATGCTCGACAGCTACCGTCTCACGCGTGATCAACGGCACCGGGCAGGTCAGCCCGGTGACCCAGCAGGCCGTCCTTCGCGCCATCGAGGAGATGGGCGGGATAAAGCTCCGGCGGCGCAGAAGCAGGTCGCGCGATCCCCTGGGAGCCACCAGCCGATCCGGACTGGTGGAGGTGGTGATGCACCTGATCTCACCCATCGAACACATCAGCATTGCAAATGGCCAGATCGCCATCGGGCCGATAGCCCACTGTCCGCCGGAGAAGTTCTTTCGGCCGGAGAATCGCTTCTGCAACACACATTTCCGTCGAATAATCGATGGGGCGATGGATGAACTGAACCGCGTTCGCCTGCGGCCAGTCCTGCGCACCACCGACAACCTGAAGGATGGGCAACTGCTGGCGGATATCTCGCACCCGGATCTCCAGGGAATAATCCTGATCGGCAACGATGGGCCGGAGGTGGATGCGTTCCTGCGGCGATGCTCCTGTCCGACCGTCTCCTTCATCGGCGGCGGCCGCAACGGCCAGCCGTATGTCGCCAGTGATGATCTGCCGGGGATGCGGCAGGCCATCGCACACCTGAAGGAACTGGGGCATCGGCGGATCGCCTATATCGCGTGCCCTCGCAAGTTGCCGGGGTTCCTGGATCGCTTGAACGCGTTCCTTGTGGCGATGGTGGAACATGGCCTGGAAATCCGCCGGCCGTGGATCTTCGAGGACTCGATACACGTGCACGACATCATGGCGGCGGTGGAGCAGATGCTTAAGGGTTCATCCCGGCCGACCGCGATCATGTGCAGCTATGACGCCGCGGCGCTGGGGGCGATCCGCGCGGCTGAGAACTGCGGGATGTCTGTGCCGCGGGACCTGAGCGTGATCGGGTTTGGCAACCAGGATATCTGCGAGTTTGTGCGGCCGGCTCTCACCACCGTGGAGGTGCCCACATACGAGATGGGCCGAGCCGCGGTGAACCTGCTGCAGTTGAGGCGAATCAACGGGGAAATGGCGGCGGGCATGTCGATACGCCTGCCAACACGTCTTGTTCAGCGATCGTCCACCGGCAAACCCGGCGGCGAGCGCAGGTCATATGTTCTGGTCAACAGTGAAACAGGAGGCTGACATGAGTCACGGTCATATCAAGGCATTGGCAATGGTTGCGGCCGGCGCTGCAATGGGCATGTTCGCCAGCGATGCGATGGCGATCACGATCGTGCCCAACGCCGATTCGTATATCTCGAAGAACAACCCTGACACCAACTTCGGCAACGCCTCAACCGTTCGCCTGCGTGGAGGCACGTTTGACACGTACAAGGCGTACTTCCGCTTCAGCCTGAGCGAAGTCACCGGCACGATTGTGTCGGCCAGTTTCTCCTTCGAGCCCAACAGCGGTGGGTCCTGGATCGCCACGGCAACGACATACAACGTCTATGGCCTGAACGACGGCCACGCCGGCGAGAACTGGATCGAGGGCAACGGCGGCACCGACAACGACCCGGCCGGCGAGATCACCTGGAACAACGCCCCGGCCAACGCCAGCAACCTGGGATTTGACTCGGATGCAACCCTGCTGGGGCACATCGATGCTCCCGCAGGCACCAGCGAGCGGCTGGTTTTCTCCAGTGCCGCCCTCGTGAGCTTCCTGAATGCCGACACGGACGGGCAGGTCACGCTGATGCTTGCGCCTACCGACACGGGCCTGACGACCATCCAGTCGCTGGCGCCGCGCACCGACGCGACTCGCAGGCCAAGGCTGGATGTGGTCGTGCCGGAACCAACGGCCATGTCGCTGCTGCTGGCCGGCGGAGTTCTCTGCCTGCGCCGTCGGAAGGCGTAACTGAAGGCTATCACGAGCCGCGCCGCGGAAACGGGCACGGCTCGCTTTGCGGATCCGTGGACCGGTGCAGGCTTTTGCCTGATTCGCGGACCTTTGACATCTCGAGGATTAGTCCGTCTCGGATCTCACGTCTTCAGATCCGGGAACTCTGTCTCGCGGAGGTGAAGCGTGAAGAGGTCACATGGCTTTACGTTGGTTGAGCTGCTCGTAGTTATCGGGATCATTGCGATGCTGATCGCGATACTGCTGCCATCGCTTGCACGGGCGAGGATGGCCGCCAACACAGTCAACTGCGCCAGCAACCTGCGGCAGATCGCCATGTGGGGGCTCATGTACGCCCAGGACAATCGCGGCATCCTGCCACATCGCGGCAGCACTCTCACCACTGCCGGCTACTGGCACGAGCTGTCGACCGCCGACTGGGTGGACAAGTCGCAGGAGTATGGCCTGTACAAGGGCTGGGGCACGAGGACCAGTTCGGTGGTTCACTGCCCGCAGGCCCTGGCCTCGGTTGACCTGCGCAACAATCCCCGTGGCTACAGCTATGGGTTAAACAGCTACCTGGGCGGCCAGCGTGTCTTTGCCCAGGGAAACGCACCCACGCCCAAGCTGACCCTGCTCAAGAATGGGGCCTTCTGGTTTGGCGACGCCAGGCTGGTCATGGAGGCAGGCACCAACCCCGGCCCGGACTTCCATCCTCTGCTGACCATCAGCACCAACAACTCCATCCCCAGCCCCAACTGGCCATGGCCCTGGTACTGGACCAACATCCCCAGCCACCCGAACCAGACCGCCAACTTCGCCTTCGGCGATGGACATGTTGAGGGGATTACCCGCAAGGAGTTCATGAGCTGGAACGCCACACAGATCAAGGAGTTCATCAACTACCCGTTCTAGCTCGCGTGAATAAGCAGTGACGTTTGCCCGGAGGATGGGGTGAGAGTTTGTTACCGAATCGCCCGCATGATCGCGGCGGCGACAGCCTTACTGTTGCCGCAGTCCCACGCTGATGGCGCAGCGGATCCGCCGCCGCGCACCTATACGCAGGAGTTCCAGGTCGTCTTCTCTTCGCCGGATGAGGCGGCTAGAGCCAAGCTAACTCCCCTGCCGGTCTACGACGGCAAGGAGTGGGCGCTATCGGCCCGCTGGGATGACAACCACCCGGGCAACCTCACCATGCACGACCTGATGGCAAAGCATGGTCTGAAGGGAACGTTCTATCTCTGCCAGACGGACTCCCGTAATCGCTTCGGCCAGGAGTATGTAAACAAGCTGCTGGAAGGCGGTTTCAGCATCGGCGGACACTCGCAATCCCACGCGAAGCTGACGGAAGTATCGCCGGGCGAGCTTTTCTGGGAGATCATGGCCAACCGAGTGGAGCGCGAGGCGCAGGCCAATGTGCCGATCGTCTCGTTCGCGCATCCATATGGGCTGTTTGAGGTGAAAGATGATCCGCAGCCAAAGCTGCTCATCACGGAGACGCTTAAGCGCAGCGGCTATCACCACATAACCTACCACTGGTTCCGCAAGGACAATACCGCGCTGCAACCGGGCGATTTTTCCACCTGCCTGCAGGTGATGCCCGGCGACCACACCATCAACGCCGAGAAGTTCTGGGACAGCCTGGGCAAGATCTTTCGCTTCGAGAAGACCTACCGCGAGATCTCCCACAACATCACTCTGGCCACGCATGCCCGGCAGACCGGCGAGGAGTGGAGCAAGCTCGATGCGCTCTTTGCCGAGCTGCTTACCAGGGCCGACTGGTGGATCTGCAACCAGAACGAGTACGCCGCCTACGAGAGGCAGGTGCATCACGCGCAGATCCAGCGGATCTCCCGGCAGGGTAATGTCGCCACCTTTCGCATTACCCGCCCAGTGCCGGGAGAACTGGGGGCCGATACGCCGCTGACATTGCAGATCGAGGGCGGTACTGCCAGCGAAGTGCGCGGCAGCGCCGAGCACCAGGCGCGCACAGATCGCGGCAGGACGCTGATCAACCTCGCGCATGATGCGGCCGTCCGTGCTCCTGTGCTGATCGACGCCATAGACAATGACGCCAACGCGCCTGCGGGGAATGCCCGCTCCGCGGAACTGGGAGGCGTGGGAGCGTGGCTTCACATCGATACCGCCAGCAGCAAGGCGACGCTTGTTCTCGGAAATGGCTCCGATCAGGCGCTGGAGAATCTGCACATCACGCTGCGCCTGCCGCTCGCCTATAGGCAGGGTTTGCAACGGATGACGATGGAATCGCTTGCTCCCGGCGAGAAGCGTAAACAGACGTTTGACTTAGGCTCCCTCAGCGAGGATGCGAGTCTGTTGGCTGGCCGTCGTTACTTCGTGGCGGAAATCGACTACCGCCGCGGCGAGGAGAACTGCCGTCTCTATGCCACCGCCACGATTTCCGACCAGGCGGATGCCCCGGCGGCGCAGCAGGCGCCCGTGGCCGCCGCTGGCATGATCCCGTTCGTCATCCCATCCGACCCCGGGCCAGTCTTTTCCTTTCGCGGCAGGGCGATCGCCCCTGACTCTCCCCGCGTGGCGATCAGGGATGACCAGTTCCATGGACCCGATGGCCGACTGCGGATCTGGGGAGTGAACTTCTGCTGGGCGGCATGCTTTCCCACGCATGAGGATGCTGAGAAGATCGCCCGGCGGCTGGAGGCGTTCGGGGTCAACTCCGTCCGCTTCCATCATATGGACTACGAGTACGAGCGATTTCCCAGGAGCATCTGGGATAAGGACGATCCCACCAAGATCTCGCCTGAGGCGCTCGACCGTCTCGACTATTTCATCGACCAGCTCGCCCGGCGGGGAATCTACAGCAACCTGAACCTGCACGTGTCGCGCATCCACAGCCGCCACCTGGGCCTGCCGGAGACGAAAGCATTCGCGCCGTATGACAAGGGCGTGGACCTGTTCACGCCGCAGCTCATCGAGGCGCAGAAGAACTACGCCCGCCAGCTGCTCTTGCACGTGAACCCGTACCGCGGCAGGAGCTACGCCCAGGACCCGGCCATCGCGTTTGTCGAGATCAACAACGAAGACAGCCTCTTCATGCACGGCATGCAGGAGAAGCTGGCGCAGATGCCACCGTTCTACGCGCAGATCTTCCAGCATCGCTTCAACCAGTGGCTGATCGAGCGTTACGGCGCCCGCGAGAAACTTGCCAGCGCCTGGGAGCAGAACATCGCGGACCTGCCGCCTGACCCGGAACTGGCGGCGGCCCAGCTTCTGTGCGCCGGTGAAGCGCAGGCCTCGGCCGAGCCAACCGAGGATGGCTATCGCTTGCAGGTGAGCAAGGCCGGATCGGCCGCCTGGCATGTGGAGTTGCTCATCAACGGCATCCCCTTCCGCACCGACCTGTCCTACTCCATCACTTTCCGGGCGAAGGCTGATTCGCCCCGGCCGGTGACGCTGGCAGTACGCGAGGCCGTCACCCCCTGGCGCTCGCTGGGACTGAGGCAGAATGTTTCCCTCACCAGCGAGTGGAAGGAATATCGTTTCGATTTCCGCCCCACCATGGATGAAACCAACGGGCGCGTCAGCTTCATGTGCGGACAGCACACCGGCGGATTTGAAGTGGCCGACCTGAAGGTTTCCGTCGCCCGCCCGGTGGGGTTGCTCGCGAATGAAGACCCCTCGGCCGGCACGGTTGCTGTCACCGTCGCCAACGAGTCAAAAGCGCGGACGCGCGATCGCCTTCGTTTCTGCGCTGAGCTTGAGAAAGACTATTACGACTCCATGAAGCGATTCCTCCGCGAGGAGCTTGCCTGCGATGCCCTGGTCACCGGCACTAGCGTCTACGGCATCCTCGGCATGTGGGCGCAGTCGGGTATGGACTACATCGACGCCCACAATTACTTCGGCCATCCGCATTTCCCGGGCGCCAGCTTCGACCCGAAAAACTGGACGATCGACCAGGAGTCGGTCGTTGACGCCCTGATGCGGCACACGCTGATGCAGAACGGCGCCCTGCGCCTGGCCGGCAAGCCGTTCACGGTGAGCGAGTACAACCACCCCGCGCCCAGCGACTATCAGTCGGAAACCATCCCCACCATCGCCGCCATCGCGGCCGGGCAGGATTGGGATGGCGTTTGGATCTTCTCCTACTCAGGCACACTGGATGACTGGGAGAACTCCGGATTTGCCAACTTCTTCGACATCCAGTCCAACCCGTCCAAGTGGGCATTCATGCCTGCTGGCGCAGCGCTGTTTCGCGATGGCGGGATGCGCCCACTGGCGAGCGGCCGCGTCCTGCCCCTGGCCAGCTCTGCCGACGCGCTGGCGGAATTGATCGACCTGCACCAGAAGCACGGTTTCGCGCCCATGGGCGCCCTGAAGGATCTGCACGGCATCCCGGCGGACGCAATGCTTCAGCAGCGCCTGGGCGTGAGCCTCGACGGCAGCAGGCAGCAGATGCCCACCATCCCCGAGGCAGGTAGTATCGAGGTGAAGCCTGGCCTCTTCACGGCCAGGGGGGCCGGCGGATTTGTCATCATGCAGTCGCTCGCCGCCCAGGGGTCATCGGTGCTGGAAAAGGGCAAAGCCGGCGCCATCATGGCGGCGGCGTTGGATGGTCGGCCACTGGCCGAATCATCCTCCGCCCTGATCGTGGCCTGCGGGAGATGCGAGAACAGGGGCATGGGCTTCTCGGCTGACCGCCGCACCGTGGGGAGTCAGTGGGGAACCGGCCCGGTGCATGTCGAGCCGCTGCAGGCAAATCTCCCCTGGCCAAACCGTCCGGCGGAGCTTACCGCACTCAGTCCCGATGGTACCCCCGCCGCCCGGGTGCCGGTGAACGCCGCCGACACAATCCTGAAGCTCAAGCCCGAGCACAAGACCATCTGGTATCAGGTAAAGCGATAGAGCTGCTCAAGTTCGGGTGAAGCGGCTTATCCTCAAGCCGCGGGACTTCGAAATAGAATCATCTTTCCCAACGCGCATCATGCGATGGCCGCCCCCTTGGGAGCGCGGGTGTCCTCGCCCGCAATGTTGCTGAAGTCCACATTGAGCCGATTTACGAGTTCGATGGCCACATGAGCGTATCCGCGCCAAGGACCGCCCTATCCGCAGTTCCGGCGAAACCGCTCTACTGAAAGCGGAGCGACGTATCCTGTCACGACGCCCCGCCAACTTGCCTCGCTTCCGCACCCTACGCGTTCCCTTCGTAGCTCCGTCCCTTCGTCGCTCTGTTACTTCCTTCGTGCCTCCGTGGCTTGGTGCCTTCATGCCTCTATGGGGAATCCCTGACCCACCCCTTCCTTTACTTTCTCCCGCACGTAACTATAGTTACAACGTACAAACTACTGGCTGTTCCAATAAAAGCCCTTAGTGGGTCCTGCCGCGTAACGCGTGATTCTGCTTCCCTGCGAAACGCTTTCGGTTGAGGAAGCATTGCTAGATTTCTAAGAGGACGCGGAAATTTCCGCGATTTTGCATAGATGACATTTGATGAGCTTGGTCTTTGTGAGCCGATCCTGCGTGCCGTTGCCGAGGAGGGCTACACAACCCCGACCCCAATCCAGGAAGCCGCGATTCCCCACGTGTTGGCCGGGAAGGATATCCTAGGCACCGCCCAGACCGGTACCGGCAAGACGGCCGCCTTCGCCCTGCCGATCCTGCACCACCTGATCACCAACCCACCGCAGCCTTCGCCCCGCCGTCGCACGCGGGCACTTATCCTTACCCCAACCCGGGAGCTGGCGATCCAGGTTGCCGAGAGCTTCGCCAACTACGGCAAGTATGCTCAGTTCAAGATCGCGGTGCTTTACGGGGGCGTTAACCAGAACCCGCAGATCACTCTGCTGATCCACGGTGTGGACATAATCGTCGCCACCCCCGGCCGACTGCTGGACCTCATGGACCAGGGCTGGGCCGACGTCAAGCGGGCTGAGAAGCTCGTGCTGGACGAGGCCGACAACATGCTCGACATGGGGTTCATCGCCGACATCCGCAAGATCATCGCCCGCACGCCCCAGTGGCGGCAGACTCTGCTGTTCTCGGCCACCATGCCGCAGGAGATCCGCAGGCTGGCCAACGAGATTCTCACCGACCCGGTGGAGGTATCAGTCGCCCCAGTATCGTCGGCCGCCGACACGGTCGAGCAGTCGGTCTACTTCGTCAACGCCGAGGATAAGCCGGCCGCCCTGCTGGAATACCTGCAATCGACCCAGCGTGAGCGCACGCTGGTCTTCACCCGCACCAAGCAGGGTGCTGACCGCGTCGCACAGTATCTCACCCGCGCGGGCGTACGGGCCGGCTCGCTGCACAGCGACAAGATGCAAAGCGTCCGCCTGCAAATCGTGGAACGATTCAAGTCGGGAGAGCTGCCGCTGGTGGTGGCCACTGACATCGCCGCCCGCGGGCTGGATATCGACAACGTCTCACACGTGGTGAACTACGATGTTCCCCATGTCGCGGAGAACTACGTTCACCGCATCGGGCGAACCGGCCGGGCCGGCGCTACCGGCGTGGCCGTCTCGTTCTGCGAGCCACGGGAACTGCGCCACCTGCGTGCGATCCAGAGACTGATTCGCCAGGAGATTCGCGTAGCTGAGTTGCCTGGCTTCACCAAGCCGGTGCGCAGCGAGGGCAGGCCCGCCCGGCAGAATCGATCCACATCACGGAAGGCCGCCGAGGGTCAGAATCCGGCGAATCGCTCAAGCAGCAGTTCTACCAACACGGCCGTCGCCGGCCCGCAGCCGACGCTGGGCCAACTGGGCGGCAGGTCGCGCCGACGCAAGCGCACCCCCTTTGCAAGGTAGCCCACCGCTTGACAGAGTCGGCCAATGCGATTCAAATACATGACTCGCCCGCCGAACATGGCGGTGCGTGGTGAGCACTCTTAGCTCAATTGGATAGAGCATCAGCCTACGGAGCTGAGGGTTGCAGGTTCGAGTCCTGCAGAGTGCGTTTCCCCCCTCAAAAGCTGCATGGCGGCTTTGTCATCGGTTGGTACCCTCAAGCGGCTTGGGCGAACCTGTGTGCGATCTTGCATGCGTCCAATCAGCTTCGATCCGCCGCCTGCCTGTCCTGCGGCTCCGGCGAATATGCTTGCTTGAGGATCAGGACCACCTGCTCCACTTATCTCTATCCTCGCGTACAATGCGTCCGTGAGTCACGAATCTCCTGGCGTATCCATCGGCAAGGTCTACCTGGTTGGCGCTGGTCCCGGCGATCCCGGGCTTATCACCTACCGCGGGGTGCAGTTGCTCCAGAAGGCGGACGTGGTCGTCTATGACTATCTCGCCAATCCCCTGCTGCTGGCGCACGCTCCCGACGCCCACAAGATCTATGTGGGCAAGAAGGCGGCCGCCCATACGCTCACTCAGGAACAGATCAACGACCTGCTAATCGAGCAGGCGAAGGCCGGCAACATGGTCGTTCGCCTCAAGGGTGGCGATCCGTTTGTCTTTGGCCGGGGTGGTGAGGAGTGCCTTGCCCTGAAGGATGCCGGCGTGCCGTTTGAAGTGGTTCCGGGGATCACCTCGGCGATCGCGGCGGCCGCCTATGCGGGTATCCCCGTCACCCATCGCGACTGCAATTCCTCCTTCACCATCATCACCGGTCATGAGAAGGAGGAGAACTACCAGGATCCGCAGGCGCGCTCCCGCGAACAGGGAGAAGCCAGTGATCTGGACTGGCAGGCCATCGCCCGCCTTCCCTGCGTCGCGTTCTACATGGGCGTGAAGGCCCTGCCGCGAATCTGCGCCAAGCTGATCGAGCATGGCATGCGGCCGGACATGCCCGCGGCCAGCATCCGCTGGGGAACCTGGCCGCAACAGCAGACGGTGACCGGCACCATCTCCGACCTGCCGCAAAGGGTGCAGGCGGCCGGCCTCAAGCCGCCGGCCATCACCATCGTCGGCGAGGTGGTGAAGCTGCGCGAGGCGATCAGCTGGTTCGAGAACCGCCCGCTGTTTGGACAGACTTTTATCGTCACCCGGACGCGGCAGCAGGCCAGCGATCTTTCCACGCGCCTGATGGAACTGGGGGCACGGGTGATCGAGGCCCCGACGATCCAAACTCTCCCGGCCGACAATCCCGAGGAGATCGACGCCGCCATCCGCTCGGCCGGCGAGTATGACTGGATCACCTTCACCAGCGCCAATGGCGTGGAGTTTGTGCGGCAGCGCCTGGAGGCGATGGACCTCGACGCCCGCATCTTCGGCAAGGCAAGATTCGCGGCCATCGGCAAGTCCACTGCCAGGGCAATCCGCGAGCAACTGTGCCTCAAGGTCGACCTGTGCCCGAGAAAGTTCGTGGCCGAGGCACTGGCAGAGGAGTTTGAGTCGGCCGACGAGGTAAAGGGCAAGCGCCACATGATGCTGCGCGCAAACATTGCCCGGCCTCTCCTGCGCGAGAGGCTCATCGCCGGCGGCGTGGCTGAGGTACGCGACATTGCCGTCTACCGGACCGCCATCGCCGACGCGCTTCCTGACGAGGTCATCTCGGCACTTGAGGCCGGGGAAGTCACATGGGTGACCTTCACCAGCAGCTCAACTGCGAAGAATCTCGTGCAGCTACTGGGGCCAGAGCGAAAGGAACTGCTCACGCGCGTCAAGCGGGCCAGCATCGGCCCGATCACCTCGGCGACCTTGCGCGAGCTTGGGCTGGAGCCAACCGTCGAAGCCAGCCAGTACGATGTAACGGGTCTGCTGGAAGCGATCCAGCGGGCCGCCCGCGCGTAACCCGGATAAAAAAACACGCCCTTCAGTCCACACAGACTGAAGGGCGTGTTCTACGGGGTCTATCACTGCTTTGGGGCTGCTATTCGACAGCGACAATGCGGAATTGACGCCATGGATTCTCTAGCAGAATTCCCCTCCTGCTCGATAGAGCCCATCCGCAATCGGGTCGCATGAAAGTATGCGAACCTGCGATTGTATCGTCTCTCCCCCCGCACCGATCTTTATCGTGTATACGCCACCCACCGGCACATCATGGGGCAGTTCCATCCCAACGCCGTGCCGGGTGAGGCTAAGGGATACAACATTCAGCTCATCACTCTCGACATCGCGCAAATCTGGGCAAAGCGTGGCGATGATCCCCTTCTGCTCCCCCTCAATGCGGTTTCGCCGCCGAACGGGCCTGGACGAACCCTGATATGAGCAGTCATTGAACTCCGGAAGCATTCCATCACCTCCGTCGCCGCTACCATCGGATTGTACCCGCAGGGATGCCGCGCGGAAACGCTAAATTGGCGGTTTTGCGGCGTTTGGCCTAGCGGCCAGAAGAGCCGGAGGAAGACGCCTCGATTATCGCCTGGCGCAAGCGCTGCACCGTTACCGGCTTGACCAGGTGGCAGAAGATTCCCGCTTCCGCGGTGGCGCTCAGGTCACTCTCGGAGCCGTAACCGCTCATGCAGATGGCCGGCAGCGTGGGGCGGTCGGCCTTGAACTCCTTCAGCAGGTCTATGCCACTGCCGTCCGGCAGGCCGATGTCGCTTATCACCAGATCGTAGTTGATGCTGGAGAAGTACTTTCGCGCGGAGGCCAGGTCCCTGGCAACCTCCACATGATGCCCATCGCGCTGTAGCAGGCGCGCGATCACGCGTGCAGTGTCGCTGTGGTCCTCCACCAGCAGGATGCGCCGCGAGATTGTGCGGTGAGCAGTCGAGTCGGTGCTGTATGAGGTGGCGTTGGCCGGCTTGCGCACAGTCGGCAGCTTGATCGTGAATGTCGTGCCCTTGCCGATCCCTTCGCTCCTGAGGGTGATGGTGCCCCCGTGCAGCGTCACCATGGCGCGGGTGATGGCCAGCCCCAGCCCCAGCCCCTCGCCACGGGCCGCGGCCTCCCCCACCTGCTCAAACGGCGTAAACAGTCTCCCCTGCACGGCCGGATCAATGCCGATGCCGGTATCACTGACCTCCAGCACCAGCATCTGCTTCAGGTCGACCGATCTTTCATTGCTCGTGCGCACCGTTACCCTGCCGCCGGCGGGGGTAAACTTCCGCCCATTGGTGAGCAGGTTCCAGACCACCTGTTCCAGGCGGGCGCTGTCGCCGCTGACCCAACTGTCGGCCGCCTCCAGCGCAAGATGCAGCTCGACACCCTTCTTCTCATACTCCGCCCGGCAGGTCTCGGCGGCGTAGCGCACACAGTTGTGTACATCCAGCGCCGTGCGCTCCACCCGCATCTTGCCGCGATCGATGCGCGTCAGGTCCAGCAGGTCATCGATGAGACGTGCCTGCAGTTCCACGTTGCGCTGGATCATCCGCAATGTCTCGAGCTGGTGCTGGGGAGTGCGCTGGTCCTGAAGCATGTCGGAAACGGCGGCCAGCACCGGCGTGAGCGGTGTGCGCAGCTCGTGGCTGAGGACGGCAAGGAAATGCCCCTTGGCCCGGCTGGCCTGCTCGGCGTCCTTGCGTGCCACATCCAGTTCGACGACGCGCTGCTCCAGCTCCTCTTCCCGGAGCTTGAGATCCCGCAGCAGCAGGCCGAATGGATCGGCGATCGCCGCCTGCGCGACTGCCTTGTAGAGCATGTAGTACGCCACCATGTTGAGGATGTGGCCGTACATGTTCCACGGCCCATCGACCCGGCCATACAGCGTGAATATCAGCTCTGAGGCGACCGTGGTTGCCAGCGCCCCGACCAGCAGATAGCGAATGTTCGGCGAGAATCGGTCACGGATGAACCACCAGCCAAGCGCGCCCAGCACCAGCAGAGCACTGATGACGTACTCTGCGTATACCTTGAAAGGAGTAAGCCCCTGCCCATCTATGTAGCAGTCGGGGAAGATCGGGTACTCAAAGATCGTGACGATCACCAGGCAGAACGCCAGGGTGTAGATCGATACCACCACGCCGGGATTCACATGGCGATTGACGAACAGCGGGGCAATCACCAGCGTCAGCGACTTCATGATCCCCATCGCGATCCATAGCTGCGTGGCGGGGTTGGCGCCCGTGACACCCGGGATGATGTCCATCCCGTCGTAGGCGAGCGTGTGGACCATGACTATGGCGGCCATGAACAGCGAGGCCAGCCCGGCGAGGGTGAGATAACCGTTGGTCTGCCGCTGACGGGTGTTCCAGGTGACAACAAAGACGTTCGACAGGACCACCGCGCTGAAGAATTCCACCAGCACGTGGAACATCAGGTAGGAGCCCCAGTAGCGAGCTACAACCAGGCCGGCGATGGCCAGCAGCAGCAACAGACCTGATCTACTTGCATTTATCAAGACCTGGCGCATCCGGTGATGCAGTTTACCCAATGCGCAAATGTTTCAAACGCCCGCAAATGTAAAAAGGCTCCGACATCCTTGGCCTAGAACGGCATGCTCTGGTCCATGATCTCGTCCTGCTTCAACACCTGCTTGCGGTTGAAGCGGGCAAGGCGCTCGGCCTTGGCCTGGCACATGGCAATCAGACGGTCAGGACCAATTGCTCGCCATGCCTTCCGGATCAGGTAGCCATGGCGATAGAACAGGTCGTCCTCGGCACTGCAGAACATCTGGGCGCAACCGGGATCCCCCTGGCGGGCGGCACGTCCATATAGCTGGCGATCAACGCGATGCGAAGTATGCGGCTCGGTCGCAATCACGTGCAGACCACCGATCTCAGCAACTCCCCGGCCAAGCTTGATGTCGGTACCGCGGCCGGCCATGTTGGTGGCGACGGTGATCCGTCCCTTCTGCCCGGCCTCGGCGACAATCGACGCCTCCTGGGCCGTCTGCGTGGCGTTCAGCACGCGATGCGGCCGGCCGGCGGCCATCAGGCGACGACTCACCTCTTCCGACGCCAGCACGCTGCGCGTGCCCACCAGCACCGGCACGCCCTTGTCGTTTAGCTCGCAGACTCGCTGCACCACCGCCTGCCACTTCTCCTCGGCCGTGTCGAACATGCGCGTGGGAAGCTGAACTCGGATGCATGGCTTGTTGGTAGGTATCCGCACCACCGGGCGGCGATAGATCTGCCACAGTTCGCCGGCCGCTTCCCAGGCGGTTCCGGTCATGCCCGCCATCTTGGGATACTGGCGGAAGAAACGCTGGAAGCTCAGGCGGGCCAGGTTCTCTTTGTCGGCGGTGACCGGCACGCCCTCCTTCACCTCCACCGCCTGGTGCAAGCCGTGCCGCCAGCTGCGGTCGGCCATCACGCGACCGGTAAACTCGTCGATGATCTGTACCTTCTTGTCCTCGGTGACAAGGTAATGCTCGTCGCGGATGTAGCAGTAGTGGGCGGAAAGCGCCAGCGTCACCAGTTCCTCTCGCCGCCGGGCGCCCTTCCAGAACCCTGAGCCGGCGCACAGCTCCTCAAGCTTGTCCCTCCCGGCGTCGGTCAGCTCCACATGGCGGATGGTGCGGTCAATGGTGAAATGCTCGCCGCGGCGCAGTTTGCGGGCCAGTTCGTCGGCCGCCACATACAGCGCCTCGTTGGGATTCTCATCCGGCGAGTTGGAGATAATCAGCGGCGTGACGGCCTCGTCGATAAGCAGGCTGTCCGCCTCGTCCACGATCACGCGGAACAGCCCCGGCACGAGCAACTGCCGCCCGATGTGGCGATACATCAGCGAGCCGATCATCGTCTGCGGCGCGTTGCGCAGGGTTCCAAGCTGGATCTGGTCGCGCAGGAAGTCGGCAACCAGTTCCTTGCTGGTGACATAGACGATGTTCCGCCGGTAGTGGTCGTAGCGATCCGATGGCGTGCTTTCGTGGATGACGTAGCCGACCTTCAGCCCCAGCAGGTCATAGATCGGCGCCATCTCGGTGGCGTCGCGCTGCACGAGGTAGTCGTTGACCGTGATGACATGCACCGGCTTGCCTTCCATGGCGAACAGCGATGCGATCATCGCCGCGGCGATGGTCTTGCCTTCGCCGGTCGCCATCTCGGCAATCATCCCCTCATGCATGGCCAGGGCGCCCATGACCTGCACGTCATAGGGGCGTAGCCCCAGCGACCGCCAGACCGCCTCGCGCGCCAGGGCGACAGCGCGATCCAGCGCCGGCCCGACGAGCTTGCCGGTGCGGGCAAGCGCCTGGGTGTCCATCACCGCCTCGCGGAACTGCGCCGAGCCAAGCGCGTGGATCTCCTCCTCCAGGGCAGCCACGCGATTGGCAGCCTCCCGCAGCCGGCCGACCATCGGCCGACGGTTGCGGATGTACCCTGCGATGGCGCTCACCAGCAGGTCTGGCCCCTTCAGCTCCGGCGCCTTGACGCGCCTGGCCTCAAAGATGGACCAGAGTTCCTGGCTGGTCAGGTCGAATCTTGCCTGCTCGGTCTGTGACATTCACCACCAATTCCGTTTGCGACTACAAATCGTCACGTGCCCGCACTAGATCCAGTAGCTGCTCAGGTCGCGCAACTGGATCATCTGCTGCAGTTTTCGCCACACCTGGGCAAGGATCGGCGCCTCACCAACCGTGAAGCGGATGTTGGCGCGCTGCCCCGGGATCAGCGAAAGGCCGCTGTTGTCGATGCTCAGCACCACCTCGAACGGCTCGGTGACCGGACGGACGCCGTTCTCATCGCGGGGATCGACGATCATGTCGCCGCCACCGGCCGCGCCCAGCGACGGGTGCGGAAGCTGCCGCTGCGATGCCGGCACCGCGATCGGCGGGCCAACTGGATGCAGTATCTGGCCCACATTGGAAGCCAGGCGAATCTCCGTCTCCCGGTCGAACTCATCTGCACGGACCGCCGCCGCCCGCTTGCGCAACTCCTCAACGAAGTGGGAGTCCTTCTGGTCGATCACGGCGCGAGCCTCAAGCTGCTCGATGGTCGCCACGATGGCGAACTCCTGCCCGCGCTTCATGAAAACGCCCGGCAGCTCATGGATACGCGGGGAGATCAGCCGGCCATCAAACGGGGCACGGACGATCAGGTCCTGCTCGCGCTTGCGCAGGATGCTCAGTTGCTCTTCCAAGGCCGCGATCTGCTCTTCCTCGATCAGGCGCTGTGTCTGGTCGGTGGCGATCGCGAGCTGACGACGCAGCTTCGCGGCCGACAGGTTCGCCTCCAGCCGCTTGATCTGGGCGGTGAGCTGCGGGTTTTCCATCACGAGGATGACTTCGCCGGCCTTTACGAACTGCTCATCGGCCGAGCGAATCTCGGTGACAAATCCGTCATACTCGGCGCGGAGAACCTGGCGCTGTCGCGGCTCGAGGATGGCCTCTGACCACACCCACACAGGAATCTTGATGACGCCCAGCAGCAGGATCAGCGCCGTAGCCACCGCACCGGTGAAGGCCCAGGCCCGTCCACGCTTGCGATGCAGTTCCGGATCGATCGTCAGGTAGCGGAACAGCTTCACCACCGGCACCACGCACCAGGTCACGATACCGCCGATCGCCATCAGCACGCCGAGCACCGGCACGCGGCCGCTGACCAGCAGGATGATCATCACGCCGACGAACACGCGGTAGATCGACGAGAGCACCCAGTAGCAGAACATCCAGACCCGCTGGCGCACCGGCGGCAACGGCTGCGTCTGCTTAATGCGGAACACATGGCGCTTGATGATGCCCCAGCTGTAGTCCTTGCTCTTCTGCTGCAGGTTGGGGATCTCCAGGAAATCGGAGAGGATGTAGTAGCCGTCGTAACGCAGCAGCGGGTTGGCATTGAACAGCACTGTCGAGACGCTCGCCACCAGCATCGCGTTGTACGCGATGGCGTTGAGCACCGGCGATGTTTGCGGATTGGTCGCCAGCCAGACAAACGCCATGATGCCGGCGAAGAACAGCTCGGTATACATGCCGGCCAGGCCGACGAACATTCGCTGCTAGCGGCTGGGGAAGCCCCATGCCGTCGAAGCATCCACATACGGCGTCGGTATGAACACCAGGAACATGATGCCCATCTCGTGCACCTCGCCGCCGAACTTGCGGCAGGCAAAGGCGTGGCCGAACTCGTGAATGACCTTGGTGACAACGAACACCGCCCACAGCCAGACCCAGTTCTGGTACTGCAGGGCCACAGACGACTGGGCGCCCAGTTCCTTCCAGTGCGGCGCCAGGGCCACGATGGCGGAGATCACAACCGCCAGCCACAGCAGGATGCCTACCTTGGAGAAAAGGACCTTCGCCAGCGGCATCCAGCGCGTCACGATCCCATTCAGGTCGAACGGCAGCGGGATACGCGGGAACAGGAAGTTCATCGCCCGCTGCTGCCACTGCCGCCGCTGCAGCGCCTTGTGGCGCTTGAGCAGCACCTGCGCGTCAGGCGAAATGTCCGCCTCCAGCAGGTTGGCCGCATGGAGCTGCGAGAGGATCTGGATCACTTCCGGCTGCGTGGGAGCGGCGTCGTCCATCTGCCCGCCGGCCAGCTCCCAGGCTTCCGCCACAGTACGCTTGCCATCGAGCAGCCCGACAAACTGATACGCCCCATCGCTGAGCCGCATGAACTGGTTGTTCGCAGGGTCGCGGATGACATACCAGCGCTCGCCGCGGTGGTACTGCCGCGTGATCTCGGCGCCCGGCCGGAGGCGAATCTTCAGGTTCGCCACCCGGTACCAGGACTCGGAAAATGTCGGACGTAACGCGACTAAAGACATAGATGTAATTCCGATTCTCGATTGCCGATTTTCGATCCAGGTAACTCGTGCAGGTCCTGCGACCTGCGATCACCGGCGCTACCGGCAATCACAGATCGCGGATCGCAGATCGAAAATCCCTACTACCACCACCACATCTTCAGACGCAGCCAGTCGGTGAACCGATGTGTCCAGATCCAGATCAACCTGGCACGCTCAGTCTCGATCTTGGCCTCGCCGACCATGCCCGGCTTCCACACATCCAGCAGCTCGCCATCGATCCTGGCGTAGACCTTGAAGACGTTGCTGCCGTCCTTCGGCTCGCCCAGCGGCACGATGCGGTCAACCACGAAGCGATACTCCGGTCCGGGGTCGCTGGTGGTGGAGAACACACCGGTCTGCTGCTCGCGGATCATCTGGATGTCGTTTTCAGCAACGTCGATCTCCAGTTCGATATCCTTCAGCGAGGCGATCTCATACAGGATGTCACCCTGCTTCACCGGGGCGCCGCGCCTGTCGCGCCAGTCACCACGGATGATCTCACCATCGATCGGCGAAGTGATCGTCGCCCGCTCGATGCGCCAGCTTAAAAGCTCGGCCTCGGCCAACGCCGCCTTGCGCTGCTCCAGCAGGATCAGCGCCTCGGCCGTCTTGCCCTGCTGGTGAAGCTTCATGTCGGCTTCCTTCTGCAGGGCGTTGGCACGGGTGAGCGCCTCGCGCCGCTGCATGGCCAGGTCCTCGGTATCGAGCCTGGCCAGCACGTCGCCGGCCTTCACCTTCATGCCCGGCCGCACCTCCTGCCCATCGATGATCCCGATCTCTGCCAGGAAACCATCGGTCGGCGAAGCAACCGCCCGCTTGTCCTGGGCGGCGAAGGTGAACGGAGCGCTTACGCGATACACGGGGCGATAGAAGATCAGCACTCCCGCGATGATCAGCAGCGATGCCGCGATGATCTTGGCAAGCGTATGCTTTACCCCCAGGTATTCCTGGGCGGTGCGCTTGGTCGTAACGCCGATCTTCACAAATATGTTTCGGTCATTCTCGTATCGGTCATAGAGCTGCGGCGTGAGCACGTCGCCGGTAAGGGCGACCATCTGGGCCGCGGCCTGGTCGGGCTTGCGATCAGGCGAGTATTCCAGCGTGATCGCGCCCACTACCTCGCCGAGTCGGCGCAGCGGCACCGTGACCAGTGAGCAGTTGCCGTTCTGGCGCGAATAGGCGGCCGCCTCGCGGGTGACGTTGTCAGTGCCGCCGCCGGCCGGGTCGTAATGAACGATCTGCTCCTGGTCGATCGACTCTTCCATCACCCGGCGAGTCTGCACAAGAAGTTCCTGCTTCTTGTCGAACTTGTCGGTATGGGAGAGGGCAACGATCTTGACGTTGCGGCCCTTGAGCCAGCCCAGGGCAACGCGGGCAGCGCCGGTACGGGTCGCCAGCTCGTTACAGATGTTCTTGGCCGACGCCTCGAACCCCTCGACGGTCGCTATCGCCCCCATCAGCTGCAGGACACCCTGGTGGCTGTTGGCCACCAGCCTTGCCTGCTCGGAGGAACGCCGCATCGAGTAGATCTCGAAATAGCCGGCCACCAGTTCCATACTGGCCAGGCGCTGGCGGGCACGCTCGATCCCGCGGCAGCGGGTGACCACGGCGGTGACGCCGACGGCCCGGCCCTCGCTGCGCAGCACCGTCGCCAGACAGTACTGCCTCTCGCCGGCATCATCCGGCGGGCCGACCTCAAATGCACCCTCGCGGTTCTGCTCGATACAGGGGGTGACCAGTTTAGTGAAGGCGGCAATCGCCCTCTGGCGCACTTCCTCGTTGGCCTGATCGGGTCGCAGGTGAACCAGTGGAACCAGCTTGTCGCCTTCCGGCGAGCGATCCACCATGAACGCCGCCGCCTCAGTGCCGGCGACGACCATGGCCTGTGTGTTCAGCAGGTCCTGGAGGAAAGCTGGAAGATCCTCACCGGCAGCAAGCAGGCGCTGCACGAGCTTGAGTCGTGCACTTTCCTGCGATGCCCCCTTTTTCTGCTGCTCTTGTGTCTGCGTTTGCTGCACGATTCCGGTAGACACGGCTGGTCTCCTTGTTGACTGACATACTGCGGCCCGGACATCAAAACGACGCCGGCCTTATTTCTGCGGCACTCGGACCATCACCTGCAGACCGGCCTCGCGGTTCTCAGGATTTGGCATTTCCAGCCACAGAAGACGCATACCGCTGCCAGGATCGGCAACGGGATCGAAATATGTGATCCGCGCCTTGCGCCACTCCTGCTGATCGCCATACGCCACCTCCAGCTCCTGTCCATCAGAAAGCTGGGAAGCGATCGCGACCGGCACGAATACTTCCACCTTCAGCGGGTCATTGCGGACCACCACCACCGCGGGCATCTGCTTCTGCTGCGGGTCGGCGTATTCGCCCTCCTTCACATTGATACGCTGGACGATGCCGTCGATGGTGCTGGTGCGGGTGGCAAGATCCACCTTCAGCTTCTGCGCCTCTGCCTTGAGGCGGGCGGTCTGCTGCTCCTCTTCACTGAGCTTCAGCTGGGTCTGTGCCAACTGGGCATCGAGGTCTGCTTCTTCCACCTCGATTGGCGAGGCGGCATCAAGCTCGCGCATCTCCTGCACGCGCTTCAGGCGAACCTGCTTCTGCGCGACCGACCGCTTGGCATACTCGATTTTCAGCGGCGAATTGGCCTCGATCTCAAGCTGCTGGAGGATGTTGCGGTCGATGCGGTCATCGAGGCGAAGGAGAGGATCGCCGGCCTTGACCTTTTGGCCCTCCTTTACCAGCACCTCCATCACCACACCCGGGAAACTGAAGCTCAGTGCCCGCTCCGCTGAGGGACGGGTGACCCCGGCGTATACGTCGCCGGCTTGGGCGGGCGAGGCAGCCATCAGGGTCTGCCCCGCGATCAGGGCGGCGAACGCCAGAGCAATCAATGCCCCGGCACGCCTGCTTCGTCGCTGTTCCATGTTTCTCCTTACAGTACTTAGCCTGCAGTAATACGTCCGGTGAAGCACAAGTTCGTTGCTAAACCTTGCGCTTCATGGGCATAGACCCTCAAGCTATAACTGCGATGCTGATCACTGACAAGGTGTTATCTCGAGCTCATCCGTATTCTGTAAGCAAGCTCAAGCATATCCGAGATCAGCAAGGTCATCCTCGTCCAATCCGAAATAGTGGCCGATTTCATGCAGCAGCGTCTTGCGTACCTGCTCCTCCAGCTCCTGCTCGCTTGAGCAGATACGCTCCAGCTCGCCCTGGAACAGATAGATGACATCGGGCAGGACACCGGAGTCTTCCACGCTGCGCCTGGTCGCCGGCCGGCCGTGATAAAGTCCCAGTAGTGTGTGACCCGGCTTAACTCCACTGTCACGCAACATCTGTGCGGTAGGCCTGTCGCGAACCTCGATTCGTAGTACTTCAGTGACATCGGCGAACTGCTCCGGCAACTCCGCCAGTGCTTTCTCGATTATGCGGTTGAATACCTCTTTGCTGGCTCTGTAAGACATAGTTACAATTCATTAATGTTCACGAACCGCATGGGCTTAGCGCAACGGCGCAGGGTCTGCTGCTGTTTGCTATCGGGTCAGTTTACACGTTCTACAGCGGCTTCGGCTTTTAAGGCATGATTCAGCTAGAATGTTCGAATTGTAAGGCCGTACTGGCCATCGACGACGCTTTCGCAGGGGGCGTGTGTCGTTGCCAGTATTGCGGGACGATTCAAACGGTGCCCAAGGCCGGCCAGAAGGCCACTGCCGCCGAGGGAGACAGTCCCAAGGCGCTTTTCAAGCGCAAAGCCCGTATCGAAAGCGCCCTGAGTCCTTACAGCGAGGGTCTGGATCGCGCCGCCGACGAGATCGGATCGAGCGTTACGCTTACGCCCAGCGTGGTCGCCCATCTCTCCCTGCCATCCTCCAGCCCCGCAACCGAGGATCCCACAGGGTCAGCTGGCGGAGCCGGCGGCGGGACGGCCACCGCTGTCGCAGCCAGGAAAGCCGTATACGTGCCTACCCCCTCCAAGGTGGCCCAGGCAGCCCCGGCGAAATCGAAAAAGCCGGTCCTGATCGCCTCGATCGCGGCCGTGGCTCTGCTGGCCGTGGCCGGCGGCATCACCATGCTGGCTATGTCCGGCGGCGGGGCGGCCGAGCAGGTTGAGGAAATTCTCAGCTCCGACATGCCAAATATCGGCGGCATCCCGCTGGAGGGTAAGTCGGTGGTCTACATCCTCGACCGATCCGGCGTAACGCAGCACACCTTCGAGAAGATGAAGGAGATGTGCCTCAACTCCGTGGCGTCGCTAAGCTCCTCCCGCAGCTTCCAGATCGTCGTCTGGAATGGTCATGAGCCGATCGCCTATCCCAAGAGCGGCCTGAAGCCGGCCAACGGTTCAAACCTGGGTGAAGCCCGCAGCTCGATCACCAATATATATGCCGGGGCATCAAACCTGGTTGATCATCTCAAATCAGCGCAGGCGGCCGGGGCAAAAGAGGTGGTAATCCTGTCGGCCGTCGATCCCGATGCCCATCTGGCCCAAGAAATCGAGCAGGATCTGGGCCCGGCGGACTTCCGCCTGCACGCCATCGCCATCGGCTCCGACCTGGATGGCAGACAGATGCAATCAATCTGCCAGCAGTTCGGCGGACAATTCAAGAAAATGCCTCTCAGTGCGCTGAATTGATATTTACTCAGCCACAGATGGGGCACAGATAGACACAGATTTTTGGGTTTTCTGAAACACAGATATGCAGGATGAACGCGGATGCTTCCGCGCTTTGTGCGGGCGTGGTTGGCGATATGCACGCCTGTGGTTTCCCCTTCATCGCTCCTCTCAATCCTTCGTGCCTCTACAGCAAACCGAACCGCGCAAGGCGACAGGCATACACAGACTTCTGCTGTATCCGTGTTCATCCTGTTCATCTGTGTTTCAATATTCCCCTGGCTTGTCGGCAACGAGGGTAATGAAGCCACAGTTGGGGCACAGATAGACACAGATTTTGCGCTTGGAGCACAGATAGACAGGATAAAAACAGATGGGACTTTGAAGAATGAAGGTGTGAGGTTCTCGCCCTTCAGAACATCATCATTTTGGAGTGCAGCCGCCGAGACACAGACTTAGTCGAGCCTGGCGCTCTCGCTTCTCCCACGGGCCTGAAGCCCTGGCAGTCAGGAAGCAGGCAGATCCCCCAGCAGCAGACCAGCTCCCCATCTTACGACGCTCCTGTCCGTAGTCGGGCAGCCCGGCACTCTCAAACCGAAACTAGAGCCGCTCAACTTCAAGTGGAGCGGCTTGTCCTGCCCTCTACCCATCACTCCAACCGATCTGCGCTCATTCTGTGTTCAAGCCAGAAAAATCTATATCTATCTGTGCCCCATCTGTGGCCAAAACTAGACCAAAAACGAGAAAAGCCCGCCTGGTTAACCAGCGGGCTTTGATCTTTGACAAGTGAATAGTCGGCTGCCATCCCAGCGGGTCGCCCCGCTGATCTCCCCGGTTCAGCACCGGAGACGAGACTGTGCTCACGTTTCAGACATCAGATCGCTCTGACATCAGTTCTAAGTATCCCTTAGAAAGGAGGTGATCCAGCCGCAGGTTCCCCTACGGCTACCTTGTTACGACTTAGTCCCAGTCACCGGTCCTAGCGTAGGGACCTCCGTATTGAGGCCACTTCGGCTATTACCGGCTCCCATGACTTGACGGGCGGTGTGTACAAGGCTCAGGAACACATTCACCGCGGCGTAGCTGATCCGCGATTACTAGCGATTCCAACTTCACGGAGGCGAGTTGCAGCCTCCGATCTGAACTGGGGCGTGATTTCTGCGATTTCCTCCAGCTCGCGCTTTTGGTTCGCTTTGTGCACGCCATTGTAGCACGTGTGTGGCCCTGGGCATAAAGGCCATGAGGACTTGACGTCATCTCCACCTTCCTCCGGTTTGACACCGGCAGTCCCCTTAGAGTCCCCGGCATAACCCGATGGTAACTAAGGGCAAAGGTTTCGCTCGTTAAGGGACTTAACCCGACATCTCACGACACGAGCTGACGACAGCCAT
>JAKORQ010000218.1 GCA_029777755.1 Planctomycetota bacterium | reverse complement strand
CGCAGGTTGGCAATGTCCTTGGTGCTCATGCCATTGCGGATCATGGCGGCGATGGCGACCTCCACCGGTGTCAGCTCCACATGGTCGCGCGACAGGCTGGTAAGGAAGGGGGATGCGATCTCCTGGAGGCTCTGCCGCAGCAGGGTGACGTACGAGCGCTGTCGGCCGGAGACGGCAAGCTCAAGCTCGTAGACGATCGGCATGATCACCTTCTGGATGTTGGCGAGGATGGCGGCGCGAACCTCGCGTTTCTCCTCCTCAAGCTGGGCCAGTACCGTGCGAAGGGTGATGTTCCGTTCCTGCAGGAGCTGATGCTGTTCGCGCAGGGTACGGTGGGCGTCGATCAACTCGGCCTCGGTGCGCATGTGCGCCAGCGCCGTTGCGACGCGCTCGGCGATGACGCGCAGCAGGGCGTGCTCCTCTGGGAGGAACGGCCCGTCGCCGCGGATCGGTACCCCCTTGGCATAGAAGACCGTCACTGAGCCTACGATCTTGCCATGGTCAAGAACGTCAGCGCTCATCTGCCAGGGGCCTTCCTGGAAGTTGGGCGTGACATGCACGACCTTTTCGTATGTGATGCGGGCCGAGGCGAACTCGGGATACTGCCAGGTGCGCGGTATGCACTCGACCACGCCCTGGAGGAACTTGCTGGCGTCATGCAGGTGGGTTTCGCGCAGCTTGGAGATGGTGTAAAGGCATTCCAGCTCCTTTATGCGCTCGCGGAGCTTATGTGCCACCTCTTCCGGGGAGTCATCGCCGGCAGGTGGCTCATGTACGCTCATATGGCCGTGGAGCCCTGAGAGATCTTGCTGCCCTGATAGGTATTTGGACGGTTTTTTGCCCATGGAATGCACATGTAAGCCAGCTGAAGGCTCTCCTCTATGGATATCTTGCCGTCAGACGCCAGCGCAGTCAAGCTTTGGGGCAAAACTCAAGTAAGGTGTCTGTAAGTTGCGCATCATCAATTATTTAATCATGCATTTCACGCCGGTCACAGGCAGGTCCATCAAGTCTCAGATAGGCGATTTATACATAATCCATGTGTAAAAAGAAGCACATGCGTCATGTGTAACAGGTGTGCCGATAATGCGAATGGAAACGCATTGTCAGCGGCGGGCTGAGACGTAGTTTATGCGACGGCTATGGGCAAGCGGGTCGCGTCGATGCAGGGCCAGCCGAGTACGCCGATGGCTCTGGGCATCCGTGGGATCTTACACATGGACGAGTATTCAGAGAGTTCGAATGCCCTGCATGTGTTTCGCGAGCGGTCTGCGATGGACTGTCCCGATCACCTGCTGAAGGTGGTCGCGTCGATCAATCGCGATGCCACGGAGACTTGGGCGCAGCTATGGGGTGAGTTCAAGCCCCACGTGACATCCTCGGGCGCGGTACTCCCGAGCATGGAAAAAGGCTTTGTGCCAGCGTGCGGATGGACGGAGTTCATGGAACGACTCTGGCTCCTGAAGCACTATCTCGACTCAATAGCCCGCGTTTGCCAGGAGCGAGTACCTGGTGCCGTCCCAAATTCAGCGAGAGGAACCTCATGAGCACTGTTATTGAGCAATCTCATTCCACAGCCAGCTGCGAAGCCGCGGTTGAGGCTTTTATGGAGCGCGTCATCGCGCAGAATCCCGGCGAGAAGCTGTTCCATCAGGCCGTCCGTGAGGGCGTCCGTTCGGTCATGCCGATCGTCCTGGCTAACCCGATCTATCGGCAGCACCAGATCCTTGAGCGCATGGTGGTTCCGGACCGCGTCATCTCTTTCCGCGTTACCTGGGTCGACGATCGCGGCCAGGTGCAGGTCAACCGTGGCTATCGCGTGCAGATGAACGGCGCCATCGGCCCCTACAAGGGTGGCCTGCGCTTCCATCCTTCGGTGAACGTCGGCACGCTCAAGTTTCTCGCCTTCGAGCAGGTGCTGAAGAACAGCCTTACAACCCTGCCCATGGGCGGCGCCAAGGGTGGCTCTGACTTCGACCCGCATGGCAAGAGCGACGGCGAGATCATGCGCTTCTGCCAGTCGTTCATGAATGAGCTTTACCAGTACATCGGCCCGGACATCGACGTGCCGGCCGGCGATATCGGCGTGGGCGCCCGCGAAGTTGGCTATCTCTACGGCCAGTACCGCAAGCTCACCCGCCGCTTCAACGGCGTGCTGACCGGCAAGGGTATCAACTGGGGCGGATCGTTCCTCCGTCCTGAGGCCACCGGCTACGGCGCGGTCTACTTCGCCCAGGAGATGCTGGCGACGCGCGACCTGGAGATCGCCGGCAAGGTGGCGGCCGTTTCCGGCTCGGGCAATGTCGCCCAGTACACCGCCGAGAAGCTGATCCAGCTCGGCGCCAAGGTGATCACGCTCTCTGACTCCGACGGCACGATTGTCGACATGGACGGCATCAACGAGGAGAAGCTGGCCTGGGTGATGGAACTGAAGAATGTCCGCCGCGGCCGCATCCGCGAGTACGCCGATAAGTTCAAGGGCGCACAGTTCCTGCCGGGCAAGCGTCCGTGGGGCGTACCCTGCGACCTGGCGTTCCCGTCGGCCACCCAGAACGAGCTGGATGGCCCGGATGCCCGCGCCCTGGTGCAGAATGGCTGCATCTGCGTCAGCGAAGGCGCCAACATGCCCTCCACTCCCGAGGCTATTGAGGTGTTCCTCGAGAACAAGATCCTCTACGGCCCGGGCAAGGCGGCCAACGCCGGTGGCGTGGCGGTCTCCGGGCTGGAGATGTCGCAGAACGCCTCCTGCATGCGTCGCTCGCGCGAGGAGATCGATGCCCAGCTTCGCAAGATCATGAAGTCGATCCACGACAACTGCGTCAAGTACGGCGCGGAAGATGGCGATGGCGGCTGCTGCAAGCCCAAGGGCTTCGTGAACTACCTCAACGGCGCCAACGTCGCCGGCTTCATCAAGGTGGCCGACGCTATGGTGCAGCAGGGTGTCTACTAATCAGCAAAGCATACTGAAGTGAGCACCGCGGCGGCATGGGACACTACCATGCCGCCGTCTTCACATACGCAAGTTGAGGCTGCTTTTGCGAACCTGCTTGCGTGGGCTGCGTAACAGATATGAATTGCATTTTTACATGGGATATTCCGGTATGTCATTGTCCGGAATTGGTCACTCGGTAGAATCCGGGCTGGCGTTTTTTGCACGGAGAACGAATGGGATATCAGGTTGTGGAGTCTGTCTGGCTGGCGCCCAATGTCCGTAAGCTGAAGGTCAGTGCGCCGCATGTCACGCGCAATTGTGGCCCGGGTCAGTTTGTGATCGTCCGGGCAACACCCGATGGCGAGCGTATACCGTTGACCATCGGCGATGCCGACAGGGAATCGGGCACGATCACGTTGTTCATCCAGGCGATCGGCAAGAGCACCACCGACCTGTGTGCTCTGGAGTCCGGCGGCAGCATCTGCGACGTCGCGGGCCCAATGGGTCGCAAGACCGACATCAACCACGTCGGCCATGCGGTGATCGTTGGCGGTGGCGTGGGAACGGCCGTCATCTACCCGCAGGCAAAGGCGCTTAAGGAGAAGGGGAACTACGTCTCGGCCATCATCGGCGGTCGCAGCAAGCCGTACGTCATCCTCGAGGAGGAACTCAAGAAAGTCTGCGACGCGGTCTATCCCTGCACGGATGATGGTTCATACGGGTTCAAGGGATTTGTCACCCAGCGGCTGCAACAACTCATCGAGGAGAGCACCGAAAACAAGGTGGCGGAGGTCATCACGGCCGGCCCGGTCCCGATGATGCGGGCGGTGGCCGAGGTGACGCGCCCTTACGGGATTCACACTGTTGCCTCGCTGAACCCGATCATGGTTGACGGCACCGGCATGTGCGGCGGCTGCCGCGTCCAGGTCGGCTCGACCATGAAGTTCGCATGCGTGGACGGCCCGGAGTTCGACGCTCACCAGGTCGACTTCAAGGAGCTGTCTGATCGCCTGAGTGCATATCGCGACCATGAACAGAAGTGCATGGCAACTGTGAAGTGATGGATCAGGTGGGGATGGCCCCGGAAAGCAAGAAGTAGTCATGGCTGAAAATACCGGCAAGTTGAAGGCTGCAGAAAGAATGAAGATCGAGCGCCAGGTGATGCCCTCGGCCGACGCGTCGCTGCGCTCGCACACGTTTGAGGAAGTGAACATGGGCATGGCGGAACAGATCGCCATGCTGGAGGCGAAGCGCTGCCTCGAGTGCAAGAACGCCAAGTGCATCGTCGGGTGCCCGGTGAATGTGAACATCCCGGGGTTCGTGTCGCGCCTGGCGGAAGGTGATCTGCCCGGGGCGGCGGAGATCCTGACTGGCTGCAATGCGCTGCCCTGTGTCTCAGGTCGCGTCTGCCCGCAGGAGAAGCAGTGTGAGGCGGTCTGCATCCGCGGCAACAAGGGCGCGGCGGTGGCGATCGGCTACCTGGAACGCTTTGTGGCTGACTGGGCGATGGCGCACCGCAATGGCTCTGCGGCGGCCTCTCCGCAGCCCAGCGGGTACAAGGTAGCGGTGGTTGGCTCCGGACCAGCCGGCCTGACGGCGGCCGGGGAGTTGGCGAAGAAGGGACACAAGGTCACGGTCTTTGAGGCCCTGCACAAGCCCGGTGGCGTGCTGGTTTACGGCATCCCCGAGTTTCGCCTTCCCAAGGAGATCGTGCGCAAGGAGGTCGAGAACCTCGAGCGCCTGGGCGTGGAGATCGTGTGCAACGTCATCATCGGCCAGACGTACACCATCGACCAGCTGATGAACGAGATGGGCTATCACGCGGTGTTCATCGCCAATGGCGCCGGCCTGCCGGTGTTCATGGGCATCCCCGGCGAGAACTTCAAGGGCGTCTACAGCGCCAACGAGTACCTCACCCGCGTCAACCTGATGCAGGCGTATGACCCGAATGCCGCGACGCCCGTGCTGCGGGCCAAGCAGGTGTGCGTGATCGGCGGCGGCAATACGGCGATGGATGCCGTGCGCGTGGCACGCCGGCTGGGCGCCGACCCGGCCACGCTGGTGTATCGCCGGTCGCGTGCCGAGATGCCGGCCCGTGCTGAAGAAGTGCATCACGCCGAGGAAGAGGGCGTGACCTTCCAGATGCTGACCAACCCCGTGCAGATCGTCGGCGATGAGAAGGGCTGGGTGAAGGGAATCATCTGCCAGAAGATGGAACTGGGTGAGCCGGATGCCAAGGGCCGCCGGCGGCCGGTCCCGATCCCCGGCAGCGAATTTGAGATTCCCTGCCAGGTGGTGGTCGAGGCGATCGGCACAAAGGCCAATCCTCTGCTGACCGCCACGACGCCTGACCTGCAGGTGAATGAGAAGGGATACATCGTGGTCGATGAGAACAACATGACCACCAAGCCCGGTGTATTCGCCGGCGGCGACATTGTTCGCGGGGCAGCAACGGTGATCCTGGCAATGGGTGACGGCAAGCGCACGGCTGCCGCCATCGATAGCTACCTCAAGACCAGCGTGCAGCTACCCAATTAGCGATACAGCAGGTTGCAAGTGCAGATTATGACGGGCGAGTAATCTGGTGCGGGTTACTCGCCTGTTTGTTTATGCATTTGGGTTCCGGAGCCAGCATCGCTGAGCTATGATGCACTTCCGCCATGAAAAAGCATGATCCACAACCCGCTGTCACAAAGGCGCCTGTAGGCAATCTGTGCGTGATCCGCGAGGAGACGCTCAGCGCCTGGGATGTGATCATCTGCCCGGGGGTTGTCGGAGAGAGAACTGCATTGGGCCGCTTCAGCACAAAGAGCGAGGCCGAGCAGTTTGCCAGGGAGCAGCTGGAGAAGATGAATGCACAGGGTGATACCAGGTACATCCTGCATGTCGACGCCTGCCCCTGCTGGCAGCGCGAACTGTAAGTATTAGCCATCGGCATCTTCTCCGACTGGTCCCACGGTTGATAAGCAGACGCCAAGGTCTTAAATTGCACGTCGCCGGAGAGTCCCGGCGGTGTTTTTATAGAAGGGATGGGCTAATGGACACGAAAAAGAGCATCGATCTTCTCAATGCAGCAGTTGCCGATGAGTTGCAGGCTGTGCATCAGTACATGTATTGGCACTTTCATCTTGATGACCAGGGGTTTGCCCCGCTGGCATCGCTTTTCAAGCGGATTGCCATCGTTGAGATGGGACATGTCGAGAAGCTGGCCGAGCGCATCCTGTTCCTGAAGGGTGATGTGAAGATGGAAGTGGCCGGGCCGGTCCAGCCGGTCACGGAGCCGGCCGAGATCCT
>JAKORQ010000217.1 GCA_029777755.1 Planctomycetota bacterium | reverse complement strand
GCCCAGCTCGCATGAGGCGATGACTTCCTTGCCAGTCCTGACGAAAACGTCGTTGGACTCAGGATGGATGACGAACTGGGCGTCACCATCCCGCTGCTCATGGATATGTCGAATTGAATTGTCCGTGCTTTCCATGATGGTCCAATTCTAGTCAGGCTACCGGGAAGCCGGGCGATTTCACCCACCGGCCCAGAGGGGCATTGTCAATCGCAGCGCCAACCACGTCAAGAATTAGCTGACACCGATCCGCGCGAGATCCTTGCGGGAGTGCGGGCTGTCCTCTGGAGCGGACGGTCTGTTCTGCGGAAGGTACGGCAATCCTCGGCGGCAATATGCCAGCGGGCCGAAGAACTCCGGGTCCCCGTCGTTCTCCGTCGCACCTTCGTTGCGTCGTGGTGAGTTGAACGCCAGCGGACTGCTGGACGCTCACGCCTTCCGCATGCGCAGCGGGACGTATTCGCAATTCGGCTCTTCCGCCAGGTAGCTTTGCGTTTCCGCGTATGCCCTGGCGCGGCATCCCATGCAGACCTTCTTGTACTCGCACAGGCCGCACTTGCCTTCCAGCTTCGAATCGTCGCGGATGTCGGCGAATACCTTGCTCTCGCGCCAAATTTCAGGCAGCGGAGTCTGCTTCACGTTGCCGCTGGTCACCGGCAGGTAGCCGCAGGGGAAGACTTCGCCCTCGTGGCTGACGAAGCAGACCGCCTGGCCGGCCAGGCATCCCTTGGTCATGGCGCTCATGTCGCCGCCGGGATGACCGCCCGGGCGCCCGGGATGGCGCATCGAGTGCGGGTGCCCGCCATTTGCCGGCCCCATGCCCTTGTGCGGATGGGCAAATGCCGGCATCGGCTTGCCGTCCTCCTTCGCCCGCTGCCGCATCACGCGGAAATAGTGCGGCGCGCAGGTCGCCTTGAGATGCAGCTTCCCCTCCAGGCTGCGGTCATATATCCAGTGCATGGCCCGCTCGTACTCTTCCGGCTGGAGCATGATCTCATCGGTCAGTTCCATGCCGCAGCCCACCGGCACCAGCATGAAGATGTGCAGGGCATCAGCACCCAGGTCCAGGGCAAGCTGATAGATCTGGTCCATCTTGTCGTAGTTGTGCCGGGCGATGGTGGTGTTGATCTGCACCGACATGCCCACGGAGCGCAGCAGCCTGAAGGCGGACACGCTGCTGTCGAACGCGCCGTCGATCTTGCGGAAGCCATCGTGCGTGGCGGCATCCGGACCGTCGAAGCTCATGGAAACCCGGCGGAAGCCCACATCCACGATCTTCCGTGCCACCTGCTCATTCATGATCGTGCCGTTGGTAGCCAGGGCAATCGGCAGGTCCAGCGAAGTGGCGTACTCGGCCAGCTCAAAGAGGTCCGGCCGCATAAGCGGCTCGCCGCCGGAGAATACCAGGATCGGGCGACCCAGTTCGCGCAGGCCGCAGATCATGTTCCGCGCCTGCTCGGTCGTCAGGTCGTTGCTGCACAACTGCTGCGAGACATCCAGCCGACGACAGTGGATGCAGGCCAGGTTGCAGGCGGCCGTTGTCTCCCAGAACAGCAGTCGAAGAGCGGGCGTTGTGTCGTTCATTGGTTCTCTCAAAATAGCCTGGCCTGCGTGCATGGATCAGGCACCGCCTGTAATCTGCGCGGCACGCGCCATTGGTGGAACGGCAGCGTTTATTATACAGGATTGTCCTAAAATCAGTTCGCACACAAGAGGTGGCATGAAAATATACACCCGACAAGGCGATAGCGGCACCACCGGCCTGCTGGGTGCGGACCGCATAAGCAAGGCGGATCTGCGCATTGAATGCATCGGCACGGTTGACGAGCTTAACGCTGCCATGGGCCTGGCCGAGGTGGTGTCGCCCGGGCCGATCAAGAGCCTGATCACAAAGGTGCAGCATGAGCTGTTTGCCATCGGCTCGCATCTGGCCGCCCGCAACGAGCAGGCCTTCGCCCAGATCCTGCCCCCGCTCACTGATGAGATGATTGCGCGGCTGGAGCGTGAGATAGATCACGCCGAGAAGGAATCCGGGCCGCTGCGCAGCTTCATCCTGCCCGGCGGGAGCGAGTCGGCCGCCCGATTGCATGTCGCCCGCGCCGTGTGCCGACGGGCGGAGCGCCTGATCGTTGCCCTGGCGGAGCGGGAGAGGCTCAACCCGCTGGTGACGCGCTATCTCAATCGCCTGGCCGACTGGCTCTTTATGCACGCGCGTTATGCCAATCACCTTGCCGGCACGCAGGATGTTCAGTGGCGCAAGGACTGACTTGCCCGGCGAACCGCCCTTGCGCCTTTCTCGTTGGCAGCGACAGGGCTAAACTTCCATCAATGACCGCAAGAACTGCTCTTCCCCCGGAAATCGCGGAAAAAGTGGCGGCCGGCGAGCGCCTGACGTTTGAAGATGGGCTCGCCCTGCAGAATTCGCGCGATATTCACGCCATCGGCCGGCTGGCGCACATGGTGCGCACGCGACTGCATGGCAACAAGGCTTTCTACAATCGCAATCGCCACATCAATTACACCAACGTCTGCGCGCTGTCCTGCCGCTTCTGTTCGTTCTATCGCAAACGCGGCGAGGAAGGCGCGTACGAGATGCCGGTGGAGCAGGTCATTGAGGTGGCGCAGAAGGCCCACCAGGCGGGGGCGACCGAGGTGCATATCGTCGGCGGACTGCACCCGTGGCTGAAGTTTGACTATTACCTGGACATCCTGCGCGGCATCAGCCAGTCCTGCCCCGGACTGCACATCAAGGCATTCACGGCCGTCGAGATCGTGCATCTTTCGCGCATCGCCCGCATGAGCATAGAGGAAGTGCTTGTCGCCTTGCGCGAAGCGGGGCTGGGTTCACTCCCCGGCGGCGGCGCGGAGATATTCGACGATCGCGTGCATGATGTGGCCTTCAAGGGCAAGGTGCGCGAGGACAAGTGGTTCGAGGTGCATCGCACCGCCCACTCACTAGGCATCTTTTCCAACGCCACCATGCTGTATGGGCACGTGGAAACACCTGAACAGCGCATCCGCCACCTCATCAAGCTGCGCGAGCTCCAGGATGAGAGCCTGCAGGCGATGAAGGACAGCAACTCCCCCGACACCCCGCGTGCGGCGTTCAATTGCCTCGTGCCGCTGTCGTTCGCCCCTGAGGGAAGCGAGCTGGGAGAACTGCCCGGTCCAACGGGTCTTTCCGATCTCAAGACGCTGGCGATCAGCCGCCTGATGCTCGACAACGTGCCCCACATAAAGGCGTTCTGGATCATGCAGGGGGTGGGTCTCTCGCAGGTAGCCCTCTCCTGGGGCTGCGACGACATGGACGGCACCGTGGTCTGGTACGACATCACCAAGCGCGTCGGCCACGGCACGCACCAGGAGATGACCGTCCCGCAACTGAAACGCCTGATCCGCGAAGCGGGGTTCGTCCCCGTGGAGCGCGACACCGTCTATCGCGAAATCCACCGGGAGAACGAGGTGGTCAGCGCGTAGGTGCGCATGCCTGGGCGCAGCGTTTTCCTTCTTACCACAAAGCGACGAAGAGACGAAGAGGATGTAGCTTTTTAGCTGGGCATCTTCAGGTGCAGCGGCTTGCCATATAGGCCCCGGGACGTCGAATCGACAGAAGCCTGCCCGAATATCATCCATACTGACCGGCATCGAGAGATCGACGCTTGCTTGGTTGCGCTCTTGCTTCTTAGTGAATCCTCCGATTTCCGTGGCCCCGATGTGGCATCTTCGTCGAGGATCACCTTACCTCCTGCGGGCGGAGATCGCCCGCTCCACTTTGGTGGAATCCCTACCTACTGGATCATCTTAAGTTCAATCCGTGCGTAGCGCACCATGCCTGTGGCACCCGGGCCGGTTACTTCTGCCACCACGTGCACGGTTGATCCCGGCTGGGCGTTGCGGACCACTGCCTTTGTCTTGCAGCACATGGGGTTCTCAAACTCCACTTCGCCGCCGGGTGGGTAGCTCATCCAGCGCACGCATACCGGGCCGCCTCCCCTGCCGTCGCAACTGCCGCTCAAGTCCAGCGTTATCGCCTCGCCTATCCTCACGCGCCGGCTCAGGCTTCCGTTCACCTTGACCACCGGCGGGCGGGGAGCATCCACCGGATCGGTCGAGCACCACTGCATCCGCGCTGCAATCTCCCGCTGGAAGGCATCGCGCCAGCGGGAAACCGTGGCGGCCTTGCGCTGAATCTCATCCTCCGCGCCAGGCACATGATCCTCCGCATCGGTCCACTGCATGCGGGTATCGGGGATGCGCACGAATCTCCCGCCCCATCCGCCCAGGTCGGGGCGCTCCGGGCAGCTTAGCCCATTGGGAAACAGGTACAGGAAGCTGGAGGCGTCGCCATCCTTCATCCCCGTGACCGGGCCGAGCGTGGGCGAGAAGACGTCGCCACCGCGATAGTCGGGATATACCGCGCCCAGCGGGCCGCCGGGGCGGATGATGTTCGTCTGGACCCATTCGCTGGTGCAGAGGCTCGTGTCGCCCCAGCGGTACATGCCGCGAAACACGCGCTGAGCGAAGATGTAGAACAGGTCCGGGAAGTTGGCGCGAATCCAGGGGCTGGTGGAGTCCTGATCCGCGACGGCATACACGCGCAGCCGGGCAAGCAGTTTCTTCTGCTCGTGCGATGACATCGACTCGCGGATTCGCCATAGCGCCTGTGCCAGGTCGGCCGTTCCTCCCCAGGCGATCACCCAGAGCGGCTCGGCCAGGTTCTCCGACAGCCGCTCGATGATCCAGTCGGATGCCTCGGTGTCCTCGTTCTCGCCGATGCTCGCCTCCACCGGCAGGCTCGGCAGCGCTATCGGCTGGCCGGCCTTGATGATCGAGCGCAGGTACTTGGCCGAGGGATACGTCGGCGAATGCTTCAGAAGCTGCTTCTCGACCTTGCCGTACGCGTTCACCACGTGCTCGATGTGCTGCGGGCAGACATCCTGCCCGTGGTTTAGCCGGCTGGAGGCGATCAGCCCCTCGATCTTGAACTTGTCGGACATCGCCAGCAGCCGCACCAGCGACTGGCAGTCATCCGGCTCCTTGTATCCCGCCTGCACGCTGGTGATGTCGGTGGTGACGATAATCCGCGGGCGCGACATGATCCTTCTCCACAAAGTCCGCGGCCACTACTCCAGGATGCGCAGCGCCATGTTGATGGCCTCGGGCATCTTCTCGGCCACCGTGGGGAAATCGACCTGCATGACCTTCAGGTCGCCGCCGGCGTCACGCACGCTGGCATAGGCGAACTTGTCGGAGATCAGCATCTGCTCGACCTCGCGCGAGACCAGGTAGTCGATCAGTTCCTTAGCGGCGTCCTCGTTCCTGGCCCCGGCCACCAGGCCCACGCTACAAGGCATCGCCAGCGTGCCGATGCCTCCCTCTGCCTGGTCGGGGATGATCATCTTCACCTTTGCCCCGCCGGCCATGACATGATCGGCGTCATCATTATCGGTAAACACGAAGCTCATCTGCCCCGAGCCGACCATGTTTGCCGCGATGGCATTGCCGCCGACAAGCTTCAGGCCATTCGCCCTGGCCGCCTCGAGAAACCCGCGATACTTCTGCTCGCCCAGCAGGACATACATCGCCGCCATGTGGCCGCCGGTGGTGCCGAAAGCGGGTTTGGCCAGTACGCTCTTGCCCTTGAGGTCCGGGCGGAGCAGGTCGCGATAGCCCTTGACGTCCACGCCCTCGGCCGCCAGCAGCACGCGGATGCGCAACGCCGCCGCCGTCCAGCGATGCTGCTTGTCGACAAACTGGGCGGGGATATCCTTCGCCGCCGGTGATTCATAGGGAGCCAAAATCCCCTCGTTCGCCAGGCGGATGGTGTGGAAGACTTCATTGCTCCACCAGACATCGGCGCGAGGATTGTTCCTCTCCGCCCGCAGGCGCTCGGCCAAGCCGGCCGTCTTGGTCGCCTCAGCATCGGTAAGTACCCTCACCGTGATGCCGGTTTGCTTCTCAAATTCGCGGATGATCTTCACCGCATAGGGCTGATCGACACTGGTATACAGCCGCACTTCCTGCGCCACCGCCACCAGCGGCAGCACCATCGCCACGACAAGAACAAGAAGGCTTCGCATCATGCCCAGCACGATAACTGGTACTGGCTGGCGGTTCCATGGTTTCCCGGGTCACAGTGAGCCTTTTCGACTAGACTAGCGGCAGGTTCGGTGGGCGGCGATCTTCTCGTAAATCCAATGGCCCACATGCGCAACCGGGCGCAGCGCCAGCACGTGGGCAAGTGGCATCGTCGCTTC
>JAKORQ010000216.1 GCA_029777755.1 Planctomycetota bacterium | reverse complement strand
CAGCGCATCAAGGAAACAGGCGAGATCAGGATCGGCCACCGCGATGTGTCCGTGCCGTTCTCCTATCTCACCGACGACGGCAAGCCGATCGGCTTTTTCATTGACGTCTGCAACCGCGTGGTCGACACCATCAAGGCCGATCTCAAGCAGGACGTGAAGACAGTCTACCGGCCCGTCACGCTGAGCACCCAGATTCCGCTGCTGCAGAACCAGGCCGTGGACATCGTGTGCGGCCCCGCCACGAATACGGTGGAACGCCAGAAGCAGGTGGGCTTCAGCAACACGCTGTATGTGTCCAGCATCCGCGCCGTGGTTCGCAAGGACAGCGGCATCACCAAGTTCGCCGATCTGGCCGGCAAGACCGTCTCCCTCACCGCCGCCTCGACCTCGATCAACCTGCTGACCAAGTTCGAGCAGGAGCACAAGTTCGAGACCAAGAAGCTGACGAACCCCGATCACGCCCAGTCGTTCCTGATGTTCAACACCGGCCGCGCCCAGGCTTTCGTGATGGACGACATCCTGCTGGCCTCGCTCGTGGCCAACACCGCCAAGCCCGGCGACTACCGCCTGACCGACGATGCCCTGCGCGTCGAGCCCTATGGCCTCGTGATGCGCAAGGACGACCAGCAATTCAAGGCCGCGGTCGACCGCACCATCGCGGATCTGGTGAAGACCGGCGAATACAAGAAGCTCTACGCCAAGTGGTTCGAGTCGCCGATTCCCCCGAAGAACGTGAACCTCAACTTCCCGATGACGAAGCCGTTGGAGGAAGCGCTCGCCCATCCCAACAGCAAAGGGATCGAGTAAACCGAAAACAGGATAGACCGACATGTACCACTGGAATTGGTCCGTTCTGTGGGCCACGACAGCCGACGGAACGTCCACCTACCTGGGAACGCTCCTGATGGGCCTGGGCTGGACGCTCGTGGTCGGTCTTTCCGCCTGGGTGATCGCGCTGCTGATCGGCGCGGCCGTAGGCATCGCGCGTACCTTTCCCTCGGGCTTTTCTGCCGCCGGGCCGCTCCCAGGACAGGAAAACCCTCCCGGACGGCAGCGCACCTCGCGCAGCGGGGAAGCGTGGGGGTCATTTCTGGCGCGCGCAGCCGCCGTCTACGTGGAATGCCTGCGCAGCGTTCCGCTGATCGTGCAGATGTTCCTGTGGTTCTACGTGGCGCCAGACCTGCTGCCTTCCGGGCCGGCAGCGGCCATCAAGGCCTGGGACAAGTACAACATCGTCGCGGCCATCATCTGCCTGGCGCTCTTCACCTCCGCGCGCGTGGCGGAGCAGATCCGCGCCGGCATCCAGGCCATTCCTCGCGGACAGATCCAGGCGGCGCGGGCGCTCGGCATGGGAACGGCTCAAGCGTACCGGTATGTGCTGGTGCCCGTGGCTTTCCGCAAGATCCTGCCGGCGCTGACCAATGAATTCGTGAACATCATCAAGAATTCGTCCGTGGCGTTCACCATCGCCGTGGTCGAACTCATGGCCGCTACCCGTTCGATGCAAGAAATGACCTTCCAGGTCTTTGAAGCCTTCACAGCCGCCACCATCATCTACCTGGCGGTGAACCTGCTCGTCGTTCAGCTCATGAACCTCATCGAGCGCCGGCTCGAGGTGCCTGGCCTCAGCATCAGAAAGGCCCGCTGACCATGGGCATTTCCTTTGACCCCCAGGTGCTGGCCCAAGTGTGGCCGCAGCTGCTGCAGGGCTTCTGGTTCACCTTGCAGCTCACCGCCATGTCCGCCGTGGGTGGCATCGTGCTCGGCACGCTCCTGGCGCTGGCTCGGCTGTCCGGTTACAGGTGGCTCTCCATGGCGGTGGGCGCATGGGTCAACGCGCTGCGCTCCATTCCCCTGCTCCTGGTGATTTTCTGGTTCTACTTTCTCGTGCCGTTCATCCTGGCATGGATCACCGGCGCGTCGCGGCCGGTGGAGATCAGCTCGCTTACCTCGTGCGTGGTCACCTTCATCATGTTCGAAGCATGCTATTTCTGCGAGATCATGCGTGCGGGCATCCAGTCGGTCCCGCCAGGGCAGCTCAATGCCGGCAAGGCCCTGGGCATGGGCTACTGGAGCATCATGGGCCACATCATCGTGCCCCAGGCATTCCGGATGATGCTGCCGGTGCTGCTCAGCCAGACCATCGTGCTGTTCCAGGACGTCTCGCTCGTGTCGGTGCTCTCCATGAAGGACTTCTTCGGCAGCGCCGACTTCATCGCCAAGCGCGACGGCCTGCCCCATGAGATGTACCTCACGGTGGCGCTCGTCTACCTCATCTGCTGCCTGCTTCTCTCCCGCGCGGTGAAGGGCTTGCAGCGCCGCGTGGCAATCGTCCGCTAGTGGCGGGAAAGGAAACGCGATGAATCACACGGACGAGACCGAGGAGATGAATCCGTCGGTCGTACTCACGGCCGATGCCATCACGGCGGAGATTCGCCAGTTGATTCTCTCCGGCACTTACGCGGTCGGCGTGCAGCTGAAGCAGGAGGCGCTCGCCAAGCGGTTCGGCGTGAGCCGGTTCCCCATCCGCCAGGCGCTCAAGCGCCTGGAGGCCGAAGGCCTGATCCAGCACACCCCCTTCGCCGGATCGGTAGTGGCCAGCCGCTCCATCGCGGATCTGCTGGAGATCCTGGATATCCGCATCGCCCTGGAAATGCGCGCGCTCGAGCTCGCCATTCCCAATTTCACGCAGGCCGATCTCGATGCGCTCCACGCGATCATGGAGCGCTACGACGACAGCGCCAGCCCCCGGGAATGGTCGGAGCTGAACCTGGCGTTTCATCTGCGGCTGTACGCCCCATGCGGACGCCCCACCCTGCTGCGCATGATCGAGGACATCGTGCGCGGCATCAACATACAGCTGCGCACCCAGCAATCGCTGCGCGTAGGGCGCAAGGCCCCCCAGGCGGAACACCGGGCCATCATCAAGGCCTGCGCCGCCAAGGACGTGAAGAAAGCGCTGGCTCTGCTGAAAGACCATATTGAACATACGCAGGTGGCCCTGCGAGAGATCTGATTCTGACCATGACGACCCTGCCCCTCTTCAGGAACCTCCACCACATCTGCAT
>JAKORQ010000215.1 GCA_029777755.1 Planctomycetota bacterium | reverse complement strand
TGAAGCGATGTTCGTTTCCTGACAAGGGTCTCGAGCCTCAGTGCGTCCCAGCACTGATCGGGGCAAAAACAGACCGCCCCGCGCCGTCCCTGGCAGGTTATCTGTACACAATGTCCGTATGGAATTCGCCTCAGCGTCGAGGAAACCCTCATCATCGAGGAGTGTCCCGGTATTGAACCGCGCCGGGAGAAATTCAGCAAGAGCCCGGATGCAAATAACGTTCCCATGCTGGTGAGCTCGCCTGGGACGACGAAAGGGGGCTGATCTCCCCGGTGTGGCCGCGAAAAACTGGCGGATCAGGCAATTTTGCCGTACTTTTCTACCCCGCTGCTCCATGGCTGGCGCAGGTTGAAATAAGGTAGCGAATACGAGGTGCTTCAATGTGGGGCAACAGGCTCGGCTGGATGATCGCGGGTGGGATGGTGCTGGTGATGGCGATACTGATCACCATTGCCTTCGTCCTTTCCAACAAACGCACGTCACCCACCGATTTCTCGAGGAATGAAGCGAACTTCGCCGAGATCGCGCTGCCGTACAACCCGCGACTGCTGCTGCCCGAGCAGAAGATAAACGGCGATGCCGGCGAGATTTACTGGCGTGCAATCACCGATTACCAGAAGAACCTCAACGACTACGAGCGCCTGGCATCGACGTTCAACATGGAGCGTGCCCAGGGAATGGAGGGCGTGAAGGCGGTCATCGAGGCGGCCGACTACCAGAAAGCTTCCCTGTTCAACGGGAGAACTGAGGCGGCCGTCGGCTATGGCTCACGCCCGGGCGTGACGGCGCTGCACCAGATCGGGGCGATCGTCTCTCGCATCGGCACCGAGCATGCCCGTAAGAAGGAGTTTGACGAGGCCCGCAAGTGCCTGCAGGCCAGCTTCGTGCTGGGGTATCACCTGTATCAGCAGCGGCTCAGCCGCATGCAGCTCTCGGCCGGCCTTGGACTAATGGCGCAGTCGGCCATCGTGCTCAAGCAGATTGAGAATGTGCAGGGCAACAAGGAGGCGGCCGACCGATATGACAAGTTTGTCGCCGACTATCAGCAATACTACAAGGAGCGGATCGAGCCGCTGGAGCGGGTGATCACCAGCATTGACCCCAAGGTGCTTGCCCGGCATGTTGGCGATGTGTTCGTGCTTGCGGAAAAATCGTCCGAGCGGGTCTGGCGCGTGGAGGCGGTGCTGAAGCTGGGGATGTATAAGTACTACACCAATACCCCCGGCGACCGGAGGGCGGCACGGCGCATGGTGCGTTCGCTGCTGAATGATCCTGATCCGGCCATCCAGACGGCAGCCCTGGCGGCCAATGAACTGACGCGGGAACAGTACCGCACCATAGGCTCCCGGTAAGCGAGGCACACGAGCCAGGCGGCTCGCGTACACTTTCAGACGGCATGAAGATAGTCCATATCATCACTCGCCTGATCGTCGGTGGCGCGCAGGAGAACACGCTGCTCTCCTGCGAGGGCCAGCACGCCAGGGGGCATGACGTTACGCTTATCACCGGCCCGGAGATGGGTCCGGAAGGCTCCTTGATGGAGCGTGCCAGGTCAACTGGCTATCGAGTGATTGAGCTGGACGACATGCGGCGGGCGGTGATGCCCATCCGCGACTTCAGGAGCTTCAGGACGCTGATAAAGACGCTCAGGGAACTTAAGCCGGACATCGTCCACACCCACTCCAGCAAGGCCGGCATCATCGGGCGATGGGCCGCCTACCAAGCGGGCGTGCCGGTGATCATCCATACCATCCACGGGCTGGCGTTCACTGCGTCCACCAACAAGGCGGTGAACTACTTTTATCGCCTGGCTGAAAAGGTCACCGCGCCGATCTCCTCCCGCATCGTTTGCGTGGCGGACGCCATGGCCGAGCAGTCGCTGGCGGTGGATATCGGCAAGCGTTCGCAGTACATCACCGTCTATTCGGGGATGGAGACGGCCCCATTTCTCTCGCCGCCGGTGAGCCGCGAGCAGGTGCGGGCATCGCTGAACATCGCGCCCGACGAAGTGATCGTCGGTACGATTGCCCGACTGTTCTACATGAAGGGGCATGAGGACCTTATCGCCATCGCCCCTGAGCTGTGCCGGCAGTTTCCCAAGCTCCGTTTCATGTGGGTGGGTGACGGGCTGCTGCGGGAACAGTACCTGCGGCAGATTCGGGAGCTGGGGCTGGAAGACCGGTTTGTGCTGACCGGGCTTGTTCCGCCATCGCGGATTCCCGAGCTTGTGAATGCCATGGATATCCTTGTGCATCCGTCGCGGCGCGAGGGGTTGGCGCGTGCGCTGGCACAGGGATCGCTCGCGGGCAAACCGGTTATAACCTATGACATCGACGGCAACCGCGAGGCCCTGATCCCCAACCGAACCGGGTATCTGGTCAACCCGTTCGATGTGGAAGGGGTAAAACGGGCGCTGACGGATCTGCTTGGCAGCGAGGTGAAGCGGATACGCATGGGGGCGGAAGGTCAACGCTTTGTGCTGGAGCGCTTCGGCGCGGACAGGATGGTGGGCTGCCTGGAACGGCTCTACCAGATATGCCTGCAGGAGAAGCATTGATGAAGTTCAAGCAAGTGCAAGTATTTGTTGCAGCCATGCTCGTGTGGGGGGCGGCCGCGTCGGGGCAATCCCAGCAGAACAGGCGTACTGACGTCCTGGTTGATGCCGCTCCCGTCAAGTCGCTCTTCTCCGCCGGCGCCCAGCGCTCCGAGGAGCGGATCATCCCCATGGTGCTGCAGCGGGTGGACATGGTCGGCGATGCCCGCACCCGGCTGGATGCCAGCCTCGACCTGGAGATCATCTCGCGGTGGATTGCCTCGCTCAAGCCGTCCAACGACGATCATGCGGCGGCGATCTACCTGAGGCTAACGCAGGTCGGGGCGGCCTCGGCTGCTTTGCAGGAGCAGCTCGCCAGCGAAAACAAGCCACTCAATCGCGTGCAGCAGAATGCCGCGCGGCAGCTTCATCAGCTTACCTACGACCTGCCCGGGTCCGCCGACCCGAACAAGCTCGATGAGATCTGCCGCAACGTGGGGATGTATGTATTGGAGCTGGCAACCGGGGAGGTGGTCAATCCCTCAAGAATGCCGGTGATGCGGCCAAGCAGGCTGCCGACGGTCTCGCTGGATGCACCCTCAGAGAGGATGCAGCGCCCGACGGGTCCGGGCCGCTCGGAGCCATCGCGGCTGATTCCCAGCCTTACCGTCTCGCATCCGCTCCGGCAGCAGCTCCTGGCGACGCTCGACATGGTGGAGCGCCCGGCACAATACGGGATGACCGACCAGGACGTGGCGCAGCTTCGCCCGGTGCTGGATGATGCCATCGAGATCGCGGCCGGCCTGGCCGGCAATGCAGGAGTCAGCACTGACGATCGCGCCCAGCTCGAGCGGCAACTCACTGAGTCGCTGGCGCTGTTCAGCGATCGGCGCCTGCGCGACCTGGGCAGGAAGCGCATCGGGGAGATGTCGCAGTATCGGCAGGTGCTTGGCTCGATCAATCGCCTGAACCTTACCGAGGGCAACTATCGCCTGCTTGCGCCAGGCTTCGAGTACGCCCAGCAGAACCCGAAATCGAGCAAGCAGGTGCTCTCGGCGATGGAGCGATTTGTCCATTTCTGCGCGGTGTATGACAATTCCCCGGCCACGCTGGTCTATGACGCCAACCCAACGCTGGCGAGGCAGATCCAAAAGTCCTACGACGACAGCCGCCGGGCATTTGAATCATCGCGGGCGGCGTTCCTTGGTGATGTGGAGAATCTCGGGGCAGGGGCGCTGTCAGGCACCGAGCCGTCCGACCTCGATCAGCGCCTCGATGAGATGCGCATCGCGCTGGACCTGATCGATGCCCTGCAGGCCATGCCGCAGGCCCTGGATACCCTCAACTCGTTCAAGTCCAAGTCGTCGCAGAACCTGGATCGTCGCGTCGCCAAGGAAGCGACGGTGGCGGCCAGCCCGGGCAATGGGCCTATCCGCCGCGAGGCAACCAGGGTGCTCAAGGACATGGTGCGCCTGGCCGACATGGCCAGGGAACTTGAGAAGCTGACCATCACTGGCCCGGAGCTTGAGGTCTTCAGGCAATACACCCGACGCTCACCCAAGGACATCTACAACAAATGGCGCAGTAACGTGACCGATGTGGCCACGCAGGCGGCCAACGGTGTGCCGCTGGACACGGGGAAGATCGATCGCAATGAGATGTTGATGCCACTGGTGCAGTCGCTCCCAAGCGCGGTACAGGTGGAGGCGATGCTCAAGAACACGGCCGCGCTTGAGCGCTGGGCCGACTGGGGCATCGACCCGGTCGCGGTGGAGCAGGTCCTTACTCCGTACCGGGCGGCCATCTCCGACGCATTTGCAGGATTCCTGGGCGACAACTCCGGGCCGATGCAGGCACGTGAGCGGGTGCAGGCGGAGAATCGGCCGACCCTGCGCTTCGTCTTGCGCAGCATAGGCGGGGCGAGCACGCTGCAGGAGATGCCCAGCCGCGTCCACACGGTTTGCGCCAAGCTCATGACGCCGCTGGCGACCAACACCTACTCGGCGCAGAGGTACTTCAGCCTGGCGAGCGCGGCGATATACAGTATTCACTCGGATCCATCCGTTTCCGAGGATATCCGCAAAGCGCTGGCCCTTCGCCTGCGAGGCGAGTAGGGCAGGTGTCTTTGTCCTGACCAAAGGGAGGAGCAGTAGATGGCGACTTTTCTCGTCGTTGGACCACATCCGGATGACCAGGAACTGGGCATGGGCGGCACGATAGCCCTGCTGGCGGCGCAGGGGCACAAGGTGCACCTGCTGGATGTGACCAATGGCGAGCCTACCCCCTTTGGCACGCCGGAGAAGCGCGCTTAAGAGGCCGCAGAGGCGGCGGCCATCCTGGGCGTTGAGCGCACATTGCTGGGCCTGCCCAATCGCCAGGTCGTGCACAGTATCGAGAACCGCCACCGGCTGGCGAGCATGTACCGAAGGTTTCGCCCGGACGTGATTTTCCTGCCCTACCCGATAGACGCTCACCCGGATCATGTCGCCGTAACTCGCATAGGCGAGGACGCCCGCTTTGACGCGAAGCTGACCAGATGCGACACCATCGAGGGTGAGCCGTGCTATCCCAAACGGATCATCTACTATTTCTGCACGCATCTTCGCATGGATTTCCGCCCGACCTTCTGCATCGACATCTCCAGCACGATCGAGAAGAAGATGCAGGCGATCGCGGCCTACCACAGCCAGTTCGTCGTAAATAGCAGCCCCGTCCCGGAGATGGTGAAAACGCTGTGCGGCTACTACGGCGGACGAATCGGCACGGCCTACGCCGAGCCATTTTTCACGCACGAAGTCTTCGGCCTGTCAGGGCTAGATCAGTTGGTGTAGGGGTGCACGTGTGGCGAAGGGAGAAATTGGAACCACAGATGCACACCGAAGGATTTTTGATTATTGATTGAAAGCTCGCAGGCCCAGACACTGCGCTGGACACAGAGTACAAAAGAGGCGAAGCAGTCTTGTGTCAATCGGTGTTTATCTGTGGTTCCGAAACACGATCACGGCGCCAGGCGGCGGATTTTCCATTCGTTTGCTTCGTGCATGTATTCGATGCGGTCGTGCAGTCGGCCCGGGCGGCCTTGCCAGAACTCGATGCGCTGGGGGATCAGGCGGTAGCCTCCCCAGTTGGATGGCCGGGGGATGTTGCCGCCGGGATATTGTCGGGCGATCTCGCGCATCTTCTGTTCCAGCAGCTCGCGCGACTCGATTACCTGGCTTTGCGGCGAGGCGGCAGCCCCTATGCGGCTCTCAAGTGGGCGGCTGGCGAAGTAGGCATCTGATTCCTCTGCACTGGTCCGCTCAATCGTGCCTTCCACGCGCACCTGTCGCTCCAGTTCCGGCCAGAAGAAAAGCAGTGAGGCTTTCCCGGTCGTCTCCATCTCCTGTGCCTTGCGGCTTTCGTAGTTGGTGAAGAAGACGAACCCGCGATCGTCCAGTCCCTTGAGCAGAACCATGCGCACGGATGGGGTGCCATCAGGAGTGCAGGTTGCCAGGGCCATGGCGTTCGGCTCCATGGCGCTGGCGGAGATTGCCTGCTGCAGCCAGGAGGCAAACTGCCGGAACGGGTCGCGGTCTACTTCC
>JAKORQ010000214.1 GCA_029777755.1 Planctomycetota bacterium | reverse complement strand
GCAACGCGGCGCTGGAAGGCGGCTCGGCCGACGCGGCGCGCTTCACGGTTCGTTCGCGACGGCAGAACTACACGCAGATCTTCACGGCGACGGTAGAAGTCTCCGGGTCGGAGCTGGCTTCGCGCCAGCTCGCGGTGGCCGACGAGATGAACTACCAGAAGCAGCTTCGCCTGCGCGAGCTGCTGCGCGACCTGGAGAACTGCGTGATTAATGGGCTGGCCTCGGAGACTTCACCGGAAGGGTCGGCGACCACGCGGCGCACAATGGATGGCCTGCTGGCGATGATCCGCACCAACGTCATGACGGCCGGCACCGGCGGCCTGCCTCCGGAGACGTACCTGTCGGAGGATGTCCTCAACACGGCGCTGCGGAAGATCTGGATGAACTCCGGCTCGCCGATTGACCTGGTGCTGGTCCCGCCGGCGCAGAAGCGCCAGATCAACGCGTTCATCGGCAGCAATCGGCGCTACAGCAGCTCGGAGGATCGCTTCTCCGACATGGTGAACGTGTACGAGAGCGATTTCGGCGTGTGCCGCATCGTGCTGAGCCGCTACGTGCCGCCGGGGACGGTGCTGCTGCTGGACAGCACGCGCATCGATGTGCTGCCGCTCAATGGCCGAAGCTTCTTCTACAAGGCACTGGCCAGCAGCGGCGATCGCGAGAGTGGGCAACTGATCGGCGAGTACACGCTGGAGCTGCGCAACGAGAATGCGCACGGCGTGATCACCGGCCTGGAGTAGTGGTAAGCAGGGATGAGCCGGGTGGCGCGCTCCTGGGAAGGGCGCGCCCCCGGCGATTGGTGGAAAAAGGGGAGAATCATGTGGCTGATTGCTGAAGCGGTGACGAACACACTGCCGGACCTTGCAGGGCTTGGGTCGGCCGGCGTGATGGGGGCGATGTGGCTGTGGGAACGGCGCAACAGCCGATCGCGCGAGCAGCAGCTCGATGAGGCGCATCAGCGGATCATGGGCGACCGCGTGCAACTCGAGCAGGTCTTTACCGTGGTGCGGCAGAACACCGAGGCGCTGACCCGCCTGTGCACCCTCATTGAGAATCGCTGAAGAAGGAGGTGGCGGATGATCAGGCGATGGTGTGCACTGGCGGCGGCGCTGCTGCTGGTATGTGGGTGCAGTACCCAGGAGAAGGCCCAGCAGCAGCTCATCATGCAACTTCAGGCCGGCATCGACCAGGTGGCACAGCACTGCGAGCAGCGGCAGGAACTGATCGAGCAGGGATATCGGCAGAAGCGCGAGATGCTTGATCGCGCGTTCGATGCGGATGTGCTCGCGCGGCAGCAGATCGATGCGCAGTGGGTGGTGGAGCATCGCAAGGCTTACGCGGCCGGCATGGAGGCGATCTGGTCGGCGCAGCAGGCGTCAAGACTTGCCCACGAGCGGGCGATGGCCAACCTCGCGGCGATCAGCGAGGCGATGCAGCGCCTTCGCTGGATGAGCGAGATGCGCGAGGGCTGGGGGAAGGCATTGGAGAAGCTCAGACGGGAGGTGAGCGATGAATCGCGTTGATGTGAAGCAGATGGTGCAGCGGGCGGTCGGGGGCGAGTGGGAAGCGTTTCGCCAGCACCATCCTGCACTGGCGGAAGTGGTCGACCAGACGCTGCTGGTGGAGCAGTGCATGCAGAACCTGAGCGCCACGCCCGAGTTCCTGGAAGCCTGCCGCCAGGTGGAAGTGCAGGGGCTTGCCCATGGAGTGCTGCAGGAACTGGTGGTGAAGCTGGTGAGGAGGTGGGTTCGGGCGCTTGTTTGAAAGCAGAAATAGAGAAGGCGGAAAAGAACGCAGGTATGTTGAGTGACTATCCACGTTCTTTTCTGCTTTGAAGAGCAAAGGATGGAAACGCAGAAAGTACAGGCCGCGTTGTAGTGCGTGAGACGCTCCCCGGCTTCATTTCTGCTTTCACAAAGGTTCTGCTTTCGCGAAGGGGGAAAAGGGTGGGGAGTGATACCAGGAAAAAGGTCGGTCGGGTGAGGCGGCCGCGGGAGGCGGATGAGCTTTATCGCTGGATCGTCAGGCACACCGGGCTTGTTATCCCGCGAAAAAGTGTCTGCCCGCATCACAACGCGCCCTTCGACTACATCCAGGCGGCGTATTGCGATGAGGCGGACCTGGTCGTGTGGGCGCCGCGCGGCGGGGGAAAGACCACGCTGGGCGCGCTGGCGACCCTGCTGGATATCGTGCACAAGCCCGGGTGCCAGGTGCGCATCCTCGGCGGGTCGATGGAGCAGAGCCTGCGGATGTGGGAGCATCTTCGCCCGATGATCGAGGAGCACGCGGCCGACAGGGTCCAGGGCAAGCTCCAGGCGCGCGGCGTCAAGCTCTCCAACGGCTCGGGGGTAGCGATCCTGGCGCAGTCGCAGCGAAGCGTGCGCGGGCAGCGCGTGCAACGCCTGCGCTGTGATGAGGTGGAGCTGTTCGACCGCGAGGTCTGGAGCGCTGCGCAGCTCGTCACACGCTCGCGCACAGCGAAGGAGGCAAAGAAGTTCGGGGCGGGCGCCCGGCCGATCCGCGCCAGCATCGAGGCGCTCTCCACCATGCATGAGCCGTACGGGCTGATGCAGCGGATCGTGGAGGAAGCGCCCTCGGCCGGGCGGCGCGTGATCAAGTGGTGCCTGCTGGATGTGCTGGAGAGGTGCGTAGATCGCGAGTGTTCCGTCTGCCCGCTGGAGCAGGAGTGCGGCGGGGCGGCGAAAATGGCCGACGGCTTCATGCGCATCGACGATGTCATCGCCATGAAGCGGCGGGTCAGCCGCGAGACCTGGGAGTCAGAGATGCTGTGCCTTCGCCCAAGCCGCAAGGACACTGTCTTCCCACAGTTCCGAGCGGATCGGCATGTGAGCGAGAGCGACTGGTGGGGCGGGATCCCGGCCGGCGGCGTGCAGAAATGTCTGGCGGTCGATTTCGGTTACCGCAACCCGTTCGTGTGCCTGTGGATCGTGGCCGACGTGGCCGGGCGAGTATTCGTCATGGATGAGTACGTGAGCCAGGGCAGATCGCTGCCGGCCAATGCGGCGGAGATCAGGCGGCGGCACGCCGGGTTTGCGATCGTCTGTTGCGACCCGGCCGGGAACGCCGTCAGCGCCCAGACATCGCGCAGCGACGTGGACGTGCTGCGCGAGGCCGGGTTCATCGTCCACACGCGCCCGACGCGGGTACAGGATGGCATCGACCGCATCAAGGCGGCCCTGGAGCCAGCATCAGGCGAACCAACCCTGCGGATACATCCAAGATGCCGGCAGTTGATCAAGTCGCTGGAGTGCTACCACTACAAGCAGGATGGAAGCGAGCTGCCGCACAAGGACAACGTGCACGATCACTGCATCGATGCCCTGCGCTACTACTACGTCGCCCGGCCAGCGCCGACAGGACCGCCCAGGTGCTACTAGCGCCGCGAGAGTTCGAATCGGCGGAAGTCGGCCGCCCTGGATACACATTTGCCGGCATCGAGAGGTCGATGCGTGCATAGTTGCTCCAGTGGTGGAAATCAAAAAGCAGAAAGGGCGACCAGTCTGGCCGCCCTTTCTTCATTTCGATCGACTCAGGTTATCTCGTCGCGATCACGGGAACTGCACCTCGGGGACCTCGTTGGCATCCGGGCAGGTGACGTTCATGATCTCGCCGAAGGCCTGGGGGTTCTCGCTCATGCGGATCCAGCGGGCATCTCCGGGCCTCTTATACTCCGAG
>JAKORQ010000213.1 GCA_029777755.1 Planctomycetota bacterium | reverse complement strand
CGCCAGGGTTCTACAAAACATCACCTCGGCCATCCGCTGCGCGGAGTACATCAAACTGGAAGGCGCAGCTCCGCATGGCAGTGGGCGAAAGGCAAAAAGCCTGACTGTTCAGCCACCACCGCTGGATGGCACGCTGCCCCCGAGGATTGCCTATCGCTGGGATCCATCGAACATGGTCCTCATCCGGCACGAGAATGCCGATGATGACAGCCCAGGCGCGCAGACCGGCCAGATCGCATTGCGCGACCCAGGGCGCAGATGGCCGCCAGTTCGGGGCTGGTCTACATGCGCAACCGCATCGAGACCATCACCAGGGGAAAGAAGCTCAAGGGAAAGACCCCGGAAGAACTGCTGGAGCAACTGGCCGGCGAACTGGCCGGCAAGATTCCCGGCAATGTCACGGTAGCGCTGGATGGCAATGGCGTGCCCTACCTCAAGACCGACACGGTAGCGCTGGGGGATGGCATGAGCTTTGCCGCCTGGCTGGCGCCCAGCAGCAGGGTGAGCTACGACTTTTCCCTCTCCGTGCAGGGCAACTGCGGCAGGCATAGCTCGGCGAAATGGATCCTTGGCATGGAGGCGCTGCAGGAAGGCTCCAACGCCATCTCCGCCCTGCATTTTCCCATGGCCAGTAAGCGGCAGATCACCCTCCAGAGCGCGGCCACCAATGTCTATCGCGGCGACAGCAATGTGAAGGCGCAGAAGCCGGCGACCAAGGCCACCAACTCGGCCGACGGATCGGATGCCTACGTGCTGCAATGGGAGGATGACCCGAACAGCTACGCGGGGCAGGAGATTCGCTTCCCCGAGCTGCCGCCAAGCGCGTTCTACTACGCCATCGACACCCTCTTCCCAGACGCCCCCGCCGGCGAGAATGCCAACACCTCCCAGAAGGACACCATCAACGTCTCCGGCGGAAAGATCATCCGTTATAGCGGCGCGCAGGAGCACACTTTCTCCGACAGCAGCTTTACCGGCGTGATCTACGTGAAGTGGCCGGGGAAGCTCGCCGTCACTGCCGGCACAACCATCAACGGCATGATCATCTTCGAGCCGGCGCCTTCCGGCCTGCCGGCCGACGCACAGACGACTCCTTCATACCTTGCCCTGGATCGTGATCTTCCGTTCACGTTGAACACGTCCAACATCCTCCTCAAGAGGGAACTGGAGAGCAGAGGCCTTTGGGACGAGACACAGGATTACGCCACCATCGACTGGGCGATCCTTGCGCCGCACACCGCGTTCAAGTTCGACAAGAACCAGAAGCAGCAAAAGACGATCAACAACGGCTCAGTGAACATCTTCTCGGCCGGCAACAACGGCAACTGGAAGAAGCCGCTGACTATCAACAACGGAAGCATGATCCTCGAGGGGCCGTTTGCCTCCAATGGCACCTTTGACCTGCGCATCACCCCTGCCGCCAGCGGAGATGACTCCAGTTCCAGGGACAGCGGCTACATACTGAGCTTCGACAGCAGCTCGTACTGGGAGCGATGAACATGATGCAGCGACGCAGACATCGCGGACTGAGCATGGTGGAGCTGGTACTCACGCTATCGCTGGCGGCCATGATCCTTGTCGCGGTGCTCAGTGCCCTGGTTGGCCTGTCCAACAGCGTGCGTGGCAACGACCGTCATCTGCGGGCACGCCATGCGGCAAGCTTCATCATGAACTACACGCTGGCGAAGATCAGGCGTGCGAAGATGGTGCATTGCGAGCCGGCCGGCGCCGATGGGCACAACTACTCGCGCCTGGAGATCCTCGACGAGGGTGTGTGGAACCCGGAGACGGGTAAGTATGAATCGACGCAGTACACCGTCATCGAACTGGAGGGCGACAAGGTCTACGTCGGCAGTGGAACGAGTCCCGATTCACTCACCACCTCATCCGGCATGATCCCGGTGCTGAGCAATGTCAGGCAGCTGGTGTTCCACAGCATCCCGGAGGACCAGGTGCACACGGCGGTGAGTGTCCTGCTTACCGTGGGCGCGATTGATTCATACAACAAAAAGGAGGCGGCCGAGTTTTCCCTCACCGGCTCGGCCGCCCTGCGTTCCATTCTTGATTGAATCCAGCCGACGTCGTGTGATCAGTCAATACCAGAGCTGCTCAGCATCAAGCGGAGCGGCTTGTCCTGTAAGCCGCGGGACGTCGGATCGGAAGAAGCCTGCGCGAGAGTCGTTCAGGTGCACAAACGCTCGATGACTACGACTTCGGTCGTTGCAGAAGCGATCAAAGCATACCTGTGTCCTTCCCGTTTTGCGGCGCTCCTGCACCTTTTGAACTTCCGTTCGTCGCTCCTTTAGCTTCCTTCGTGCCTTGGTGCCTTCGTGCCTCTACCGAGAATCACCTCCCGCGGGAGGAGGACTGGGTAAAACTGCCCTGGTCATCACCAGTTGGTCGGCCGGAAGCAGGCGGCCGGGTCGACATCCTTGTCCAGCACGCCAAGCTCACGGAGCTGCTTGATCAACTCCTGCCAGCGATCGAGGGTCATGGTGCCGATCTTCTCGGCCGGCATCCCTTCGGGCAGCACCAGCGGCTCCTGCGCCTTGGCCGCCTCGGTGAAGGTCTGGGCATCCATGGTGCGATTGAGCTGGCCCATCACCTTGTTGGCAGGTTCGGGATCCTCCAGATACGCCTGCCAGCCGGCACGCAGGGCGCGGATGACTCCCTCTACTCGCTCGGGATTGGCGCGGACATAGTCGCCGCGGGCGATCAGCACGGCCGTATAAGGGTTGTAGCCGGCATCTGCCACCAGGAAGACCTGCGGGCTGGCGCCCTGCCGGCGAGCAGCGATCGGCTCAGAGAAGATGAAGCACTGCTGGGCGTACTGCTTGTCAGCCAGGAAGGTCGCGATGCCACCGTCGTAAGGCACCAGCTTCACCTTGTCGAAGCCATACTTCTTCTCCAGGTAGCTGGCATATGCCAGGCCCTTCTCGATGGCGAGCGTACCGCCCTGGAACACCTGGTCGATGCTGGTAAGCCCGCGATCCTGATGCACCATGATCCCCTGCGGGCAGGTCTGGTACGTGGTGAATAAAGCGACGATGTCAGCGCCGCGGGCGCGGGCAATGGCCACCTCATCAGCGCTGGCGATGCCGAAGTCCACCTGCCCGGCCCCCACCATCTGCCAGGTGGGAGCACCAGCGCCGCCGGGCAGGATCTCCACCTCTAGATTCTCGCGGGCGAAATCGCCCCGCTCCTTCGCCGCGTAGATGCCGCCGAACTCCGGCTCGGGCACCCAGTTCAGGGCGATGCGCACCTTCGCCGCGGCGCCAGCGCCGGCTGCGCCATCACCTGCCTGCGGCTGGGGTTGATCGTCGCAGCCCATCATGACCAGCGAGAGAACCAGAACCATCAATGAAAGCAGTCGCATCATATCCATAGCCTTTCTAGTTTCGTTCCGATGCGTGCCAGCGACGCAGAAGCAGATGCCCGGCGAGGTTGATCGCCCCGAACATCACCAGCCCCAGGGCCGACGCCGCGAGAATGGCCGCGAAAACCAGGTCGGTCCGCCCGATCCTCTTGGCGATCATCACCTCCACACCCAGCCCGGCGTTTCCCTGCAACACGCCCGCGACAAACTCACCCACGATCGCGCCGATCACCGACAGGCCGGATGCTATCCGCATCCCGGTAACGATGTTCGGCAACGCCGAGGGCAGGCGCAGTTTCCACAGGGTCGACCACCAGCTTGCGCCATACAGGTGAAACATCTCCCGCAGTGCAGGATCGGTGGAGAGTAGTCCGGTGAGCGTGTTGGCGATGATTGGGAAGATCGCCACGATCAGGGCGCAGATGGTCACCGAGTGCAGCCCCGGTCCAAACCAGATCACCAGTACCGGGGCGATCGCCACCACCGGCACCGTCTGGAAGAAAACCATGTACGGGTAGACCGCCCGCTGCACCAGCCGGGCGGTGGATAGCAATATGGCGATCAGTATCCCCAGCACAGTGGCGCAGGCCATGCCCATCATGGCGGCCGAGGCAGTGGTAAGCATTGACCCGAACAGCTCCCGTCGGCTGTCTACCAGGGCCTTGAGAACCGCCGAGGGCGCAGGCACGAGATACTCTTCCACGTCGCATGCGCGGATGATCAGCTCTCCCGCGAGCACCATAACCACCAGCATCAGCACCGGCGGCCAGGCGGCGCGAACCGCCCTGACAATTGCTCCTGCCCTACTCATCCACCTGACCCTTCATGACCTGCTGCACCTGTCGCGCGATCTCAACGAATACAGGATCGCTGCGTGTCTCGATCGTCCGATTGGCCGGGAGCGGAATGGCAATATCATCCAGCAGCCTCGCCGGCCGGCGTGAGAAAACCGCCGCCCGCTGCGAGAGAAAAACCGCTTCGGCAATCGAGTGCGTCACGAATATGACCGTCATGCCGGTGTGCTGCCAGAGTGCCAGGAGTTGCTCATCCAGGTTTTGCCGCGTGAACTCATCGAGCGCGGCGAAAGGCTCATCCAGCAGCAGCAGCTTTGGCCGGGTCACCAGCGCCCTCGCGAGGGAGACGCGCATCCGCATGCCGCCGGAAAGCTGGGCGGGATAGCGACGAATGGCGTCGGCCAGCCCCACTTCCTCGATGGCGTGCATGGCCAGTTCTCGCCGGCGCTGCCGTGGCGTGCCGAGCAGTTCCAACGGCACCTCTACATTTCGCAGAACTGTGCGCCAGGGAAGCAGATGAGCATCCTGGAAGACGAATGCCGTCCCTGTGCGGCGATCTCCGGGCCGCTGCAGCACACCATCGATGCGGATTTCCCCGGTGCTCGGCTCGTCCAGCCCGGCGATGATGCGCAACAGGGTGGATTTGCCGCAACCGGAGGGACCGAGAATCGACAGGAACTGCCCGGCCGGGATATCCAGCGAGACGCTTTGCAGCGCCTGCACGTCGCCATCATACACCTTGCTAACGCTGGTGATGCTGACACTTACTCCGGTACCATGTGAGATTTCCGCGGCCACGCTCATCTGTGCCAGCTATTGTAGGCTCGCCCGGCCACCAGGGCCGCACGTGTATCGGTATATTGCCGATCAGAGGCCGCCAAGCGCATAGGGCGGACGAATCACGCCCTTCTCAGTGATCAGTGCATCGACAAGGCTGGCCGGCGTAACATCGAAGGCCGGGTTGTAACATTTCACGCCGGCCGGGGCGGTACGCCGCCCGTATGGCTCGGTGATCTCCTCCGCGGCACGCTCCTCTATGGGAATCTGCTGGCCGTTGGCGAGCGAAGCGTCAATGGTACTGGTCGGGCAGGCCACGTAGAACGGCACAGCAAACCGCTGGGCAACGATCGCCAGCGTGTGCGTGCCGATCTTGTTGGCAACATCGCCGTTGGCGGCCACGCGGTCCGTCCCCACAATCACAGCATCGATCCTGTGGCGGCTCATGACCATCGCAGCCATGTTGTCGCAAACCAGCGTGCAGTCGATACCGCTTTGCATCAGCTCCATGGCGGTGATTCGCGCGCCCTGCAGCAGCGGCCGCGTCTCATCGACGAAGACATGGAAGCGCACGCCCTTCTCCTTTCCCACGTAGATGGGAGCAAGCGCCGTGCCAAGCATCGCAGTCGCCAGGCCACCGGCGTTGCAGTGGGTGATGAGGTTTATCGTGCTGCCGGCGGGCTTGCCCCGGAGCAGCAGCTCAAGACCATGCTCGCCGATTGCGCGGCAGACGGCGTTATCCTCTTCCACCATCGCCAGGCATTCCTCAAGGATGCGCTGCGGCGAATCTCCCACCCGGCGGATGCGCTCCAGCGCCCAGAAGAGATTTACCGCGGTGGGCCGACTGGTCGCCAGGTAATCACGCACGCGGGCAAGGTCAGAAGCAAACTTCGCCGGTGTGCTGTGGCGCACACCGAGGTACGCCCCGAAGGCGGCCGCCAGCCCGATGGCCGGCGCCCCACGAACAACCAGGCGACGAATGGCATCGTGCATTTGCTCGGGCGTGGTGATATCGACGTAACTGATCTCCTGGGGAAGGCGAGTCTGATCCACCAGGCGCAACGCATCTCCGGTCCACTCAAGTGTCTTCAGGGGCATGGTCCATGCAGATGTAACCCTTGCCCCGGCGGCTGACAAGGTCAAAGCTTCTGCATCGCCTCGCTTAGCCGGCGCACCGGCACGACCTCAATCGCGCCAAAGTCGCCGAGCGGCGATCCACGCGGCACGAGGGCATGCTTCACACCCATGCGCGCCGCCTCGCGGATGCGCTGCTCAAGCTGGCCGATGCTGCGCAGTTCGCCACCCAGGCCAAGCTCGCCTACCGCGAGGGTCGAGCTGGGCAGCGGGCGGTTGAGATGAGCGGAAGCGATCGCCAGTGCGATGGCCAGGTCGATAGCCGGCTCAATCACCTTTACGCCACCGGCAATGTTGACGAACACATCCTCGGCCGCCAGCTTCAGCCCGCAGCGACGCTCCAGCACCGCGATGATCATGGCTACGCGATCGGAAGATACGCCGCTGGTCTTGCGCTTGGCAGCGCCGATGACGCTCGATGCGGTGAGCGCCTGCACCTCCAGCAGCAGCACGCGAGTGCCGCTGGTAGCAGCCGTGAGGATCGACCCGGATGGTGGGTTGCCGCCATGACTCTCGACAAACAGGCTGCCCGGGTCGGTTACCTCGCGAAGTCCGCCGCCGGTCATCTCAAACAGCCCCACTTCGCTGGTTGAGCCAAAGCGATTCTTCATGCAGCGGAGAATGCGATGGGTGTGAAAGCGATCTCCCTCGAAATAGGCTACGGTATCGACGATATGCTCCACCAGCTTCGGCCCGGCCAGGGTGCCTTCCTTGGTCACATGGCCGACGAACATGATGGCGGCCGCGCTGCTCTTGGCCAGGTAGACCAGCTCCATGCAGCACTCGCGCAACTGCGTGACCGAACCCGGGGCGGCCGGTATGTCCGGCTTGTAGATCATCTGGATCGAGTCGATGATCGCCACGCACGGATCGACGCTGCGGATCTGGTGGGTGATGCGCTGCACGTTGGTCTCGGCCAGTATCAACAGGCGATCGTCGGATATCTCCAGCCGACGGGCGCGCATGGCAGTCTGCCGGGCCGACTCTTCGCTGGTCACATACAGCACCGGCCGGCCGGTGGTGGCTGCGAGTTTGCCGGCCGCCTGAAGAAGCAGCGTCGACTTGCCGATGCCCGGATCTCCGCCGATCAGCGTGGCTGACCCGGGCACAACTCCTCCACCCAGCACGCGATCAAACTCGCCTATGCCCGATTCGTATCTGGCGATCTGGTCCTGCTCGATGCGGGAGATGGGCATGGCATCAGCGCCGGTGGCGATGTCGGAGGTACCGATGATGGCCGCCTTGCGGGCGTCATGAGCGGGAGCGGTATACGGCTGCAGCGCATCCCACGCGCCGCAATCCGGGCATTTTCCCATCCACTTGGGATGCATTGAGCCGCACTTGTTACAGAGAAACTGCTGTCGCGTCTTGGCCATCGCGTGTCGATGATATCCGGGCAGACCGGGCTAGAAAGGACCGCCAGGTGAGCAAATGTCGCGTGCAGTCCCGACGCAGCTTCCTTGTGCATCATGACTTAGCACTGTTTTGCCCCCGGCGGCGAGATTAGTCTTCCTTCACGTGCGCAACGGGCTTACAATGCGGTTACACCTCAGCATTGGAGAGCCTATGCCGCCGACCACTATACAGCCTCTGAATGTGGATCTGACACGCATAGAAAATGCTGAAGTCCGCCGCGCGGTCCTGCAGTTGATCCAGCAACTGCAGGAGATCATCTCACAGCAGCAGCTGCAGCTTGACGCCCTGCTTGAACTGATGCTGGACAAGAACATCAGCAGCATAGGTGAGTATCGCCGTCATCTGCAGCGGATCGTGGAGCGGGGCAGCGACCGCAGCGGGCGTCTGCATGGACAGATCGCCGAACTGCTCAAAGGCACCCATACGGGGCTGGAAGCCCCGCTGCCCGGCGACATGCAACATGGTGAGGACACCGGCCGCCGCGTCTATCGGCTCTGACGCAGCGGAGCCAGGCTACAACACCGCCTCCAGAAGATCGCGCAGGACTTTGCGTGCGTCGAGGTACTCCTCGGCGATCTTGCGTGCTGCGCGCGAATGGCGCGGATAGTCATCGGCGATCCTGTTCAGCGCATCGGCCGCCTCATCGACGCTGCGATAGCTGAACAGCCCTTCGCCGGTGGGCAGCCAGCGATCAAAGCCGCTGTCCTGCGTGACCACCGGCCGGCCGGACGCGAGGAAGATGCTGGAGCGATCGGAGAACCAGCCGGATGGCATCTGCGCGTAGATCTCCTTGGCAACGGTAAACTCGCCGGCGGAGTCTCGGATGAACTGCTGCATCCCCTGGCAACTCAGCGACGCCTGCTCCGGGTCGATGATCTGCCAGCCGTGCGCCTCAAAGTCGGCCGACACTTCCCTGGGCATGCCGGCCATCCCCAGCGTCATCCGCCAGGGCACCCGCGCAGGCAGGCTCTTCACCTTCATCCACTCCACACCCTTGCTTGAGCGGTACTTGCGCCCGCCGTACTCAACATGCCGCTCGGCAGAATGCTCCCACTTGCCGATGGTGGTAAACACGCGGGAATCAGTAGGCGTCACCGGCCAGTGTTCCACCGCCACCGGCTGATTGGTTGGTATCCAGTCCAAGCCAACGGATGGCACGGGACAATCCGTCTGGCCGATAAGTCTTCCAAACGTCGCGACCGCATCGAACTGGCGGTAGTACTCAAGGAAAGCCTGATCCCCCGTCATGCGGATCTGTGTGAATACCGGGTCGGTGTCGATCACCAGCGTTCGCCGCGGCCGGGGGCGATCTTTCCGCAAAGGCGTCACGCCCGAGACGCACACCAGCAGGTCGGCCGACGCCAGCAGATCGTGCAGCTCCTGCGCGCTCATGCCATAGTGGCGATCCTCGAACTGCGAGTAGTAGCAGTAGCGAAGCGGCAAACCGTAATGGCGAAAGGTTTCCTCCAGGTAACGTCGGCCATAGCTGCTGTCGGGGGTGCAGGTCCAGTCGCTGGGGTTATAGGGCAGCGAATACTCACCGGAATCCTCGAGGAAGAAGACCTCGTGCCCCAGCGCGTGGAACCCGAGCAGGTAGTTCAGGTGATGCCAGGTCATCCCGCCCAGGGGATAGCCGATGATGTATCCGCCGACGACGATCTTCAGTGGCCTGCTCATGCTTGCTAAAGCTTAGCGGGGTTGTGACCGGGAAGCCTACTCCCCACGCAGGCGTTCCTTCAGTTCAAACGTGATCGTGCGGGAAAGATCCTCCTCGATCACCTCGACGCCATCAGGCAGGATGTACATGAACGGAGCACGCGGCAGCGGCGACCGGGCATCCTCCGAACGAATCTCCAGGACGGCACGCGGAATGAACTCGTTGGACTTGATGCGGTTGATCTGGTCTTCCGGGCCAACGACAGTGACGTTGTTGATGAACGGGCCCTTCGAGCCGAAATCCACGTGATACTTGTCCAGCACCGCCTGAGGCCCCATGGTGAATACCGGCACCGACGTCAGCACATAGCGGGTGGTGGACGCCTTGATATGCACGGTTGCACTCACCGTGCTGGGGGTGATGCGCACACGGGGATCGGGATTCTTCAGCCGTAGGGTGATACCGCCGATCACATGTTCGCCGGGAACCTTGGGGAGCATCTGCTCGGTAAGCTCGGCGATCACCTCGGCCGGGTCCTCGCGGTTCATCAGCACACTTCGCGGGCCGGAGACTCGCGCAACCGGGGGATCGAAGATCGGCGGCGACTCCAGCAGCGCCGCCACCTCGCGCGATACCTGCGGGCGGAACTCCATCCCCTCGCGCAGCTCGTCGACATTGAGCGTCAGCGTCGCCGGAGATACCGAGGTTACCACAATGCCGCGATCGGCGAACACGCGATGCGTGGCGATGGCCTCCATGGCCGGCATCGGCACCTGCGGTCCGACCGGAGCGCTCGCCGGGAGCACAAGCTGGATCCCCTGCTTGGCCGTAAGCTCCTGGCGTGCCTGCTCGATACGGGCCCGCGTGCCCTTGATGTCGATGGTAACGGTGCCATCCTCGGGACGCACCACCTCCACCACGCGATCGGCCCGCTCTGAGACCACGGTGATGGGTATGGAAAGCCCCTGTTGTGGAGCAATCTGCTCGCGCTCGGCATACAGCCACACCAGCACCGTTAGCGGCACAACCCAGATCATGTTGCGCAGCACGTTGATGATCCGCCTGCCCACGGGCGTGCGCTCCACGGCACTGATGCTGCGGGCCGCCTGCCTCTGGGCGTAGGTGATCACCTCGACGCCCGGCAGCGTCGGCGCACCAGTTCGTTTCTCGTGTTGTCGTGATGAACGAGTCATCTCAGACTGCACCCGCGTTCTGCTTCTGGGCGTGGGCAACGTCCGCACGCAACTTGTCGCTATCCAGCTTGATCGGATCTTCCGGCTCGTCAGGGATACCGCCCAGCAACTGCAGCAGCAACTGACGCAACTGGTCGGCGGTCAGCTTGCGTATCAGGTGGCCATTCTCCGCTATGGAGATGTCACCGGTCTCCTCGGAAACCACCAGGACGATGGCGTCCGACTCCTGACTCAACCCCACGGCCGCCCGGTGGCGACTGCCCAGCTCGCGCGACAGCTCGCCGGACTCGGCCAGCGGGAACTGAACGCCCGCATAGGCGATTCGCCCCTGGCTGATGATCACGCCAAGGTCATGCAGCGGCGAGTTAGGCCAGAAGATCGTGTTCAGCATGGCGGCCGACACATCCGCATTCAGGCGGGTCCCCGACTCGGAGATACCTCCCAGCCCGATCTCCCTCTCGATCGCGACCACCGCGCCGATGTGGCGCCTGGAGAGGAACGTCGCCGACTCTACCAGTGCCTCCACCAGCTCATTTACCTGGGCGGTGCGCGAGCGGAACAACTTGGTTTCCCCCAGGCGCATCAGCGCCCGGCGCAGCTCGGGCTGAAACACCACGATTATGGCAATGAAGGCAAACTCAAGGAAAGCACCGTAGAGAAAGCCGACGCGCTGCAGCTCGAAGCGATCCGCGACCAACCGGACCAGCACGTACAGCGTGACCATCAGGACGCCCGCGCCCTTGAGGAGGCGTGCCCCACGGGTACCGCGCAGGAAGCTCACAACCCAGTAGAGAACGCTCCCGATGAGGATCATCTCCACCAGCACCTGCCACCAGGCATATGCACGGAATGACCGAAACAGCGCCTCAAAGTCGGGAGAGAGAGATATGGCCAGGGTCTGGAGCATCGAAGCGTTCAGGTTGAAGTTTATATATAGCACAAACCCAGCAGGAGCAAACGCTTAAATATCCGCCGGCACAGATGGCTTATTCTAGCCTCCGCTGCCTCGTCACCGGGCACCATACTGGACAACCGCGCGGCCAAAAGGTGAGGTGGCAAAAGAGCTGGCTCTTTCGCCGCCTCCGCGCTTTACCGCCAAAGCATTGCCTACAGTCGCGGCACCGACAAGCCTGCCTGCCTTGCCTTTCGGGCGTTGTCGATCATGGTGCGCACCACCTCGATGCGGGCATGGTACGACTCGGGGATGGAGTCCTTGCGGGCCTCCACCGCCGCCAGCGTCTTGTCGGCCAGGTCGATCTTGTCCTGCTTGAGGTAGTTTAGGGCCTGCTCGATCTGCTTCTTGTAGTCGAACTGCTCGTCGGCGGACGCATTCGAGGCGCCATTGCCCCCGGTGAGCTGCTTGACCTGGTCCTTCACCGCGTCAGCAGCCTGCGAGACACCATCCTTGACCTGCGATACCCCTTCCTTCAGTTGGGTGGTAGCGGCCTTGATGTGCGGCTTGGCTTCCTCAATCACGGCCTGACCAACCTCCCTGGCTTCCTGGACAGCCGACTCGACCGCCTGCTTGCCCTCGTTTACCAGGTCCTTGGCCTGCGTCTGAATCGACCTGGTCTCGGCCGGCTCGCTCTGCGCCGCCGGCTCAGGTGTGGGCGCGGGCGGCGGCGTCGGCTCATCGTCGCAACCAACCATCAACGCCGACAGCACGGCACTGGCCAAAAGGAACTTTTTCATATGCTCTCCCATGCATTGGTGGGGCAGTGTGCTAAAGCCCCATGATTGCCTCGGTGATTTTCACGGCCTGTATAGTTTGCGCCACGTCATGGGCGCGCACAATTCTGGCCCCTCGCTCAATCGCCAAACTGGCGGACACGCATGAACCGATCACCCGGTCGGCAGGGTCGGATTCACCTGTGATCGCACCGATGAACCGCTTACGGCTTGTACCGATCAGCACCGGAAAACCAAGTTGGCATATGTGAGGCAGCTCGCGTAGAAGCTGAAGATTGTGCTCGGTGGTCTTCCCGAAGCCGATGCCGGGATCGAGCAGGATGCGTTCACGCGGCACTTGTGCATCCATGGCCGCCTGCGCGCGCGACTGGAGGAACTGCGCCACTTCCCGCGTGACATGCCCGTACTGCGGGTTGTCCTGCATGGTGGCCGGCTCTCCCTTCATGTGCATGAGAATGATGGGGAAGCCGCGCTCGGCCGCCAGGGCGAACATTGCCGGGTCCTCGCGCCCGGCCGAGATGTCGTTGAGGATGATGGCGCCTCCCTCGGCAGCCTCCTTAGCCACCTCGGATAGCGTGGTGTCTACGGAGAAGAGGATATCCGACTCGCGCCGCACCGCCTCGATCACCGGCATGATCCGGGCAATCTGCTCCCGGGCGCTGATCCGTGCCGCCCCCGGGCGCGTGGACTCGCCGCCGATGTCGAGGATGTCCACCCCCTGGGCGATCATCTCGCGTGCCCGCGCCAGCGCATCATCCCTGTGCAGGAACCTGCCCTTGTCGGAGAAGCTGTCTGGAGTGACGTTTAGGATCCCCATCACCAGCGTGCGCGGTGCGCCGCCGGCCAGCCAGCGATTGAAGTCAGCAGCATTCATTGCCTTTAACTCTATCGTGAGATGATAATCGGCCAAGATAGATGGCTCTAGACTTCCCCTACAGTTCTGCCCTGGTCGCCGGCCTGTGCCTGGTAATGCTCGCAGCGATCCTGCTGCTTGCGAAACGACGGGCCGTTGGGGGCAAGGCGGCCGGGATGCTCCTTGCCGCGGCCATCCTTCTGACACTCGCGGCCGGAGGACTGCGAATCACCCTGCCCGACGATGAACCGGCCCGGGTATACGTCGACATTTCCGAAAGCACACGAACGGCCGACTACCGCGACGAGGAACTTTTGCACAGGCGACTGCGGCAACTGCTGGGCAATCACGCCTACAAGGTCATCACGCATGATGGCACATCACCGCTGATCGGTCCTGCGCTTTTG
>JAKORQ010000212.1 GCA_029777755.1 Planctomycetota bacterium | reverse complement strand
GCCGCCCAGGTCCACGCCAAGCCGCTCGGCCGCATCGGCGCTCAGCACCGCCTCAAGCACCTCGTGATTGTCCGGATCGATCCAGCGACCGCGGATGATGGGGAAAGGAGGCTCAGGCGCATCGGTACCGACCAGGGCGACGCCTCCGCGCCGTGGTGTGCCTGGTATGGGCGTCGCGGCCGGACTGGGCGCAGGTGTCGGCGCTGTAGCAGAAACTGGCATAGCGCGACGGAACGTCTCCGGGCTATACGGCATCACCAGAGCGCGCTGTACCCACATGGGATCGGCGACCAGGACGGCCGGGTCCGCACGAAGCGCCTCGACCGCCTCCGGCGGCACATAGCGCTGGTCATCCGGGCGGGGAACGCCGGGGGAATCGATCTCCGGCCGGGCCGGAACCACGGTGATCGTGTAACGCCCAAACGACTCCTCAGAGAACTCCGCAAACTGCCGGATCAGCGTGTCATATCCGCTCACCACCCACACCACCATGCAGGCAGCGGCCAGTATGGCAATGGCGGTCAGCCACAGCCGTGCCGGGTACTGCCGCAGGTACGCGATACCGATCTTGAGAACCGTCCTCATGGCGCAACTCTCGCTGCTGCGGCGTCTATGACTTCCTGGTAACTGCGGGCAACCGCCGGGGCATCACCGAAGTTGAGGTTCTCAAACTCCGCCAGCTTCAGGCCATCCTTCAGCACAACCACCCTGTCAGCCCAGCAGGCCACACTTGGCTCGTGCGTCACAATCACTATGGTGCGCGCCTGCTCCTCGCGCAGATCATGCAGCAGGCGACAGATGGATTGGCCGGACGCCGAATCGAGACTGCCGGTCGGTTCGTCGGCCAGCACGATGGCCGGGTCGGTGATCAGTGCCCTGGCGATGGCGACGCGCTGCTGCTCGCCGCCGGAGAGTGCGTCAGGACGATGCCTCCGTCGGGAGGCGATCCCCAGTCTCTCCAGCAGTCTCTCCACTGGCTCATCCAGACCTTCCATGTCCATCGCCGGTAGGCGGATGTTGTCCTCCGCCGTCAGCGCCGGAATCAGGTTGTAAGCCTGGAACACCAGCCCGATCCGCCGGCGGCGAAAGTGCGTGAGCTTCGCGTCGCTGAGCTGTGCGAGGTCCTGTCCCTCCACGCGGATCACACCTTCATCAAGGTTGGTCAGGCCGGCCATCGCGTGCAGCAGTGTGCTCTTGCCCGAGCCGCTGGCGCCCATGATGGCGACGAACTCGCCGTGTCCAACGCGCAGGTCCACGCCGGCCAGCGCCTCGATCACCTGCGTGCCCTGCCGGAAGCGTTTGACGGCCTGGCACACCTCCAGCGGCAAAACCTGTGAACTTGAACCAGACGCTTGTTGCAAAGCCATCTTGAACCATCTCCATGCAGAAACAGGCCGGTCAGCGGATATCGATGTTGGGGAAATCGCCGTTCACGACATAGCCGTTGGGAGTTCGTCCCGGGCCGAAGGGGTAGTAGAGCTTGTACTGCTGGGCGCTGCCGGCCGCGCCCCAGGTAACGCTGGCATCACGAAAATCGTCGCCGGAAGAGTTCAGTGGCAGCGAAGTTCGTATCTCGCCCACGTGGCCATCGAGATACGCCACATTGCAGGCGCCGCGATGGCGGAAGGAAAGCGAGCCAATAACCCCCGGGACATCGGAGGTCATGATGATCGGTCCCTTGAGAGTTGTCGGGTCAGGAGGAGCAGCGGTGGCAGAGCTGCGGAGATTATTCTGCCAGTCGGCAAATACCATGATCTTGGTCCAGTCGATCCCCGGAACCTTGAGCTGCTGCCGCTTGATCCAGAAGACCCCTTCCCCGCTCTGTGTCAGCCTGTGCGTAGCGGAAAGGGCATTCTCATTGGCGCCGATGCTGGCGTAGACCTGGATGTGGTTCCCCTCCTTGTCGGTGAGCAGATAGTTCTCGCCGGTGGAGGCCACGCTGATATTGGCGCCCAGCGGCCCAAGCCGCCCATCACCCTCGGAGAAGCGATCACCCGGGCAGCGGGCAAAGGACTTCTGCACATGGTCGCCAAGATAGCGCACCAAGCCGGTCTGGTAGTCGAAGATCTTGTAGGCGTCTACCTGGTACCCCTTGTAGTCATTGGTGTACATCTCCATGGCCAGGGCATACTGGCGCAGCATCGACTTGCACTGCACCGAGACGGCGGCCGCGCGTGCATTACTAAGCGAAGGCAGCAATATTCCTATCAGTAGCGCGATGATCCCTATGACCACCAATAGCTCGACGAGAGTGAAAGCTGTGCGTACGTGTGGCCTCTGATGCGCCATGGAGACATTGTCTGCCATAGCGCCAAATCTAGCCGACGCTAATGTGATTGCAAGCGATTCGTTAGTGGGTACTTTCTAAAGGATGCGGCGGATCTGTTGCGAAGCAGACGCAGCCCTTTCAGTCTGTTTTCTGCTCTCCCTATGCCATCGCAGCGCCAGTGTCAGATGCCCAGCCATTGTGGATTCTTGTTGGTGAGGTCGAACCTGGCGCTGGTCTTGAACGGCTCGAACTTCCCCCTGCCAGCCAGGTCTCGCGTGCGGCCTAGAATCTCCTGACGCCGCTGATCATCCCAGAACTCAAATGTCTTTACCGCATGCAAAGCCTGCTTAAGCATATCCATGTTGTCGATGCCGCAGACCAGTGTTGAGACGGGAAGGTTCAGCACATACTGGATGCACTCGATGGCCGACACCACCTTGCTCTCCAGGATCTGACCGCCCGCCAGTGACTTCATGCCTATCGCGCCGATGTTCTCCTCAAGGAGAACCGGAAGGACCTGCCGCTCGAAGCTGCGGAAGTGGGCGTCCATGACGTTCAGCGGCATCTGCACCGTCTCGATCTCAAAGCCGCGCTCCTTAGCAATCTCCAGCATGCGCAGGTGAATGAACGGATCCTTGTGTCCGGTGAAGCCCGCATGGCGAACCTTTCCGGACCTGACCGCTTCGCTCATCGCCTCGGCCGCCCCGTCCTCTCCGAAGATCATGTCCGGGTCGTGCGGGTATACCACCTCATGGAACTGCGCCAGGTCAACGTACTCCACCTGCATGCGCAGGAGCGATTCATCGATCTGCTTGGCCGCAAGATCCTTCGTTCGCGCATCGATCTTGCTCATGAGGAAGACCTTGTCGCGATATCCGTCGCGCAGGGCTTTGCCCATCCAGATCTCGCTTTGGCCCTCGGCATAGTCCCAACTGTTGTCCATGAAGGTGATGCCGGCGTCGATGGCTGAGCGTATCAGTGTGATCGCCTCCTCCTCGCCGCCCGCCTTGGAGATGTGCGAACCGCCGAGGCCGATTATGGACACCTCCGCCCCCGTCTTGCCGAGCTTGCGGTAGATCATCTCTCCACGAACGACCTGTTCGATCTCCCAAGCCGATTTGCCCATGTGACTCCCCCCTCAATTGATCGATGTACGCCAATAGTAGCCGCCGAGCAGCGCACAATTGGGGACGGCGCATGAAAAGAACGGATGGAAGTGACCGAGGGGATTCAGTCGAGCCGGCCATCGCCGGGGTTCTGCCTGAGATTCTTTGCGGTGATAGTCGAGGCGATGATCATGTAAAGCAGCATGCCTCCCGCGAGGCCGATGGCGATCAGCATGGAGCCCGTGAAGCGATACATCAGGAATGCCAGCAGCGCTCCTACTGCCAGCAATGTCAGCCAGTAGAGCAAGGTGGTCCGGATGCGACGTGGCCGATCCAGGTTGATGTCCATGCCGGGCTTTTCCTCGCTCGCGCTCATACCGCTATTGTAGCAGGAGAAGCGACCGGCCGCAGTAGCAGCACCAGCAGCCCGATTGCGGACGAGGGCGTTTGCCGGTAGATGTAAGCGCATGCGGGAAGAACGTGGCACCCTCAGTGGCGATGTGGTCGTGTACGAGCCGTACACGCTCTGGGGCTCCATTGTTGGTAATGTGCGGGTGGTGGACGGCGCCAAGTTTTACGTGCGCGGCACCATCCACGGGAATGTTGATGTGGAGCCGGGCGGCCGGATGCACGTCTTCGGGCGAATCTCGGGAAAGCTGACGCTGGCACGCGGCACAAAGGTCATCCATTCCGGCCTGATAGGCGGCGACGTGATCAATGAGGGCGGCCGATTTTACATCGACCAGGGCGCCGTGATCGAAGGCAAGGTAAAGACACGAGCCGGCGAGACCAAGATGCTATAGAGCCTGCCTATCGCAGTGTGCTGATCGACGCATCAAGCCAACGCGGCCGCATCACCCCTGCTTATCGTTAGTTGAACGAGCACGGATGCTGCGGATGAACTGTCTCATGTGCCCGGGCAGATCGATCTCGAACTCCATACGCTTGCCGCCGCGGGGATGATCGAAACACAGGCGTATGGCGGCCAGCATCAGGTTTTCCGGCTCGCGCTTGCCCCGCCTGCCTCGCTGATTGCCGTAAAACTCATCACCGACGATGGGATGCCCCATGTCTGCCAGATGGACGCGGATCTGGTGCTTTCTCCCCGTCTCCAGTTTCACGCGCACCAGCGAGTACGCCTGCTCAGTGGCATGCACCTCGTAGTGGGAAACGGCCAGTTCTCCCTTGCCCGGACGCTTCGTTGAGTGGACCGTGCCATCCTTCCATTCCACCAGCCGCGAGCGGATGCTGCCGCTTGGCGGTTTGGGAGTGCCATGGACAATCGCCATGTACATGCGCTCAACGGTGTGACGGAAGAACTGCTTCTTGAGCGACTGGTAGGCGTCGTCATTCTTGGAGAAGACCAGCAGCCCGGCCGCGTCGCGGTCGAGGCGGTGGATGATCCCCACCTTCTGCCGCATCATCATCCCGCGCAGCTGCACGGCGCGCCAAAGCGTCGGCCGCTTGTCGCGCGGCCCGGAGGCGGTGAGCATCCCCGCCGGCTTGTTCACCACGAGAAGATCGCGGTCTTCATAGACGATCAAACCGGCCAGTGGATCCCTGGTTGGCAGAGAACTCTTGCACATCAGCCGCGTACCGCCAGCATCACGTCACGATTAGAGGGATGCTTCTCCAGGACCTTGAGCAGCGTCTGCATCCCCTGCACCGGCGAGAAGGACAGCAGATGTCGACGGATGCGATGGATGGCCGCCAGCTCGTCCGGGTTGGTGTAAAGCTTTTCTTCCTTGCGCGTCCCGGAGGATGGAATGTTGATGGCCGGGAATATGCGCATATCAGAGAGCTTGCGGTCCAGCGTCAGCTCCATGTTGCCGGTGCCCTTGAACTCCTCGAAGATC
>JAKORQ010000211.1 GCA_029777755.1 Planctomycetota bacterium | reverse complement strand
CGGCGGTTAAGGTGCGAGAGGTATCAATGGCCTCCCCCAGCACCTGATCCAGTTGCTTGGTCGCCTGTTGCAGGGATTCCTGGCCTAGCTTTCGCTGTAGGGTATTTACATTCAGCCGCGCGGCCACCAGCAACTGCTGCAGGTGATCGTGCAGCACACGGGCTAACCGCCGTCGCTCGCGTTCCTCCGCCCGGCTCAGTTCGGAGGCCAAAGCCCGCAACTGGATCGTTCGCTCAGCCACGCGCTGTTCCAACGTATCGGCCAACTCCTTCAGGCGCGCCTCGCTCTGCCGGATCACCTCCTCCGCCTGTCGCTGCTCCGTAATATCACGACTGACGGCCACCAGGGCCAGCGGCTGCCCCCGCTCGTCGGCGATGACGCTACGGCTATCGCTGAACCAGCGCCATTCACCGCTCTTCGTCTGCCAACGATATTCCAACGGTCGGCGACTCTCGCCGGGGTGCTCGGTTTCCTCCTGCAAGCGGCGCACAGTGGCTGCCCAGTCATCGGGATGTACCCTCGCCAAAACCCCATCTAGCCCCATCGCTCCCATCTCGCTAGCCGAGAAGCCCGTGATGGTTTCTGCGGAGGGACTAAAGAAATCAAAAGACTGGGTGCGGAAATTGTAGCGATAGATGGCATCCTGCGAGTTCATGATTACCTCTCGCAGGCGAGCCTCGCTTTCCGCCAGAGCCTGCTCCGCCTTTTTCTGTTCGGTAATATCCCGGATAGCGCCCACATGAGCCATGGGTTGCCCACTGCCATCCCGCACCAGCACGCGATGAACGCTCATCCAGCGATAGTTGCCATCCTTGCCCCGCCAGCGGTATTCCACCCTGTCTGCGGGCCGCTCCTGATCGCTATGCGTCAGCGCCTGGTTATGATCGACGTAGGCCGATCGGTCCTCGGGATGAATGTGCTCCAGCAACTCTTTATTGTTCATCTGCATCAATTCTTCCGGCGCAAACCCCGAAATATCCTGAATGGCCGGGCTAAAGTACTCGTATCGCTCGGCCTGCACATCATAGCGATAGATGGCGTCTCGCGAGTTCT
>JAKORQ010000210.1 GCA_029777755.1 Planctomycetota bacterium | reverse complement strand
CTGAATGTCACTGAAAGTTCCGTGAAGGAGATGATCGTAAGGCGACATGGATGCCCGCCGGAGGTTGTCTACCTGCAGGAGCGGCATATCGCCCAGGCGATCCAGGAGGCATTGTTCGCGAAAGTCCCGCCCGATCAGCGGTGCGACCTGCTCACGAAGGTCTATGGCACTGCTCCCAAGGCCCCGGTGGATGATGCGGTCAAGACGCAGAATGAGCTGCGGGCAAACCTGCTTCGTGCAGGCAAACCGGCATTTGTGGTGGAGTCGTTTGTTAGCCATCTGGAGGCGCGACAGATGATCCACGCGATGGGCGGCATCCCTTGTTATCCGATACTTGCAGATGGTACCTCGCCACTTTGCCCTTACGAGGAGACCCCGGAGAAGCTGGTGGCCAATATCCGCGGCATGGGGGTGACGATGGCCGAGTTCATCCCCGTGCGCAACAGCCCCGCGATCCTCGAGAAGTACGCCGTGGCGATGCGCGAGGCAGGGCTGGTGCTCGTCGGCGGCACTGAGCACAACACGCTGGACCTGATCCCGCTCGAGCCGACCTGCTCAAAGGGTGAGCCCATCCCGCAGAAGGTCAAGGAGATCTTCTGGGAGGGTGCCTGCGTGATCGCGGCACACCAAACGTTGGTCGCCCAGGGCAGGATGGGTTTTGTCGATGTCCAGGGCCGGCCGAACCCCGACTACAAGTCGGACGACGAGCGCATCAAGGCCTTCGCCAGGATGGGCGAGCAGTACATAAGCGAATACCTGAACAGCTAGACAGAAGGACCGCCAACGGGACACGAAGATCATGGAATGGCCCACATTCACAAAGTCTGATTCGGAGCTGGAGCAGCTCGTCAAGCTATCGCGCTTCTACGGCAATGACAGTGAGATGGTGATCGCCGGAGGCGGCAACACCTCCGTCAAGAATGGTGATCGTATCTGGGTTAAGGGAAGTGGCACTTCCCTCGGCCAGATCACGCCGGAAGGCTTTGTCGAGCTGGACAGGGGAAAGCTGGACTTCCTCCTTGAGCAGAAGTTCAGTTCTGATCGGATGGAGCGTGAGGCTCAGTTCAAGCAGCACGTGATGGACGCTCGCGTGGCGCCGGAGAAGGGGCAGCGCCCCAGCGTAGAGGCGGTACTGCATCACCTGATGCCGCGCAAGTTCGTGGTTCACACGCATGCAACGGTCGTGAATGCCTTCACCTGCTGCGTGGTCGGCGAGCGGATCCTGCGCGAGGCGCTGGGTGATGACTTCGTATACATCCCCGGGGTCGACCCGGGGCTGGTGTTGGCGCAAACGTTGCGCGATAGCCTCGACCAGTACCGCCAGAAGACTGGCAAGGATTGTCCCCGTGCGGTGGTGATGGAAAACCACGGCCTGGTCACCTGTGGCGATACTCCCGAGCAGGTCAAGGAAGATACAGACTGGATCCTCGGCAAGCTCAAGCCGATCCTAGCGAAGCTGGCCGAGCAGCCTGCATTTGGTGCGCCAGGGGAAGCTCGCCAACCCCGTCAGAAGCTAATCAACATCATCGGCCCGGCCCTGCGCGGTCTGCTCGGCTCGGCCGATCAGCTCAAGATCGTAAGCTTCGATGACAGCGAGCCGGCGATGCAGCTTGTATGCGGATCAGAGGGCAGGAAGGTCGCCGAGGGCGGGCCGCTCTCACCTGACCAGATCGTCTACTGCAGGAGCTTTCCGCTCTGGTTCTCTCCGGGTACGGATGAGGATCCTGCGGCAGTGGTTGAGCAGTTGCGCAAGGCGATAGACCAGTACACCCAGGCTCACCAGATTCCCCCAACTATCGTGCTGGTTGAGGGGCTTGGCCTGTTCGCTATCGGCGATGACTACAACGGCGCCACGTCAGCGCGCATGGTCTACGTCGACGCCATCAAGATCATGCAGGGCGCACGGCGGCTGGGTGGCGTTCGCTATCTCACGCCCGACTTCCGTCAGTTCATAGAGAACTGGGAGGTGGAGAGCTATCGCAAGAGCGTGTCGCTTGCCAATCGCTCGGCCGGCCGGGTTGCTGGCAAGATTGCCATCGTGACCGGTGCGGCCCAGGGGTTTGGCCTGGAGATCAGCAGGGCGTTTGCAGGCGAAGGTGGTACTGTCGTCCTGGCGGACCTGAATGCCCAAGGCGCGGCAAAGTCGGCCGCTGAACTGTGCGCGAAGCACGGCACCGGCCGGGCGATCGGCCTGCCGGTCAACGTCACCTGTTCCCAGAGTATCCAGGAGATGATCGACGCAGTCGTTCGCACCTATGGTGGTTTCGATGTGTTCATCTCCAATGCCGGCGTGCTTAAGGCCGAGAGCGTCAAGACGCAGAGCGAGAAGGACTTCGATTTCGTAACGGCCGTCAATTACAAGGGCTTCTTCCTCTGCACCCAGAAGGCGTGCCACATCCTCGCCACGCAGCATCTGGCGTGCCCCGAGTACTGGAGTGATATCATTCAGATCAACTCCAAGAGCGGCTTGCGCGGCTCCAACAAGAACTTCGCCTACGCAGGCGGCAAGTTTGGCGGGATCGGCCTGGTGGAGTCATTCGCGCTCGAGCTGGTGACCGATGGCATCAAGGTGAACGCCATCTGTCCCGGCAATTTCTACGATGGCCCGCTCTGGAGCGATCCTGAGAAGGGGCTGTTCGTGCAGTACCTGCGGGCCGGCAAGGTGCCGGGGGCAAAAACCATCGAGGATGTGCGCAGGTACTACGAGTCGCTGACTCCCATCCGCCGCGGGTGCACGGCCGGCGATGTGATGAAGGCAGTCTACTACCTCATCGACCAGAAGTTTGAGACCGGCCAGGCACTGCCCGTCACAGGCGGGCAGGTGATGTTGAAGTAACCTCGAGAAAAAGGAAAGGTAAGCAAATGAGCCAGATTCCCTCGACACAGTACGCGGTCCAGCTCGTCGGTCCCGGGCAGCTTAAGCTCAATCCGGCGAAGGAGGTCTTCAAGCCTGGCCCGTACCAGGTACTTTGCAAGGTGGAAGCGGTGGGGCTGTGCTTCTCGGACCTCAAGCTGCTCAACCAGTTCACCGCTCATCCGCGCAAAAGCGAGATCGTGCGGGGAATCGACACGGCCATCCTGAAGGAGATTCCCAGCTACGTCCCGGGCGAAAAGCCGACCGTCCCTGGCCACGAGGTCACCTGCCGGATCGTTGCTGTCGGCGAAAAGGTGAAGCATCACAAGGTTGGGGAGCGCGTGCTGGTCCAGACCGACTATCGCGCGCTGCAGACGACCGGTTCCTGCGCGGCCTTTGGCTACAACTTCGAAGGCGCCCTGCAGGAGTATGTCCTGATGGACGAGCGCGTCGTGGTTGACTCATCCGGCGAGCGCTTCCTCATCCCGGTCGATGAGAAGCTCTCGGCCAGTGCCATCGCCCTGGTTGAGCCGTGGGCCTGCGTGGAGGACTCGTACGTCACCGAGGAACGCTCCATCATCAAGGCAGGCGGCCAGATGCTGATCGTCAGCGAATCCCCCGTGGATGTCGATCAGCTTGATCTGCCCTGGAGCCCGGACGGCCGCCCGGCGCAGATCACCGCGAAGAAGCCATCGGATGATCTCGCCAGCCTGCCTGACGAGGGTTTCGATGACATCATCGCCTTCGCGCCCGATGTGAAGACGCTTGAGATCCTCAATGACAAGCTGGCTGCCCGTGGCATCATGAACGTCGTGCAGTGCGGCAGGAAGCTGGGAGCTCCCGTGACCATCGGCGTAGGCCGGCTGCATTACGGCATGACCCGCTGGGTCGGGACTACCGGCAGCAACCCGGCAGACGGCTACCGCTGGATCCCCAGCACCGGCGAGGTGCGCGACAACGAGCGGATACTCGTGATCGGCGCCGGAGGGCCGATGGGACAGATGCACGTGATCCGCAACATCTGCTCCGGGAGAAAGAACGTATCGGTCATCGGCACCGACATGGACGATGCCCGCCTCGAGTCGCTGCGCACCAAGGCCGAGCCGTTGGCCAAGACCAATGCTGTAGAACTGCAACTGGTCAACACCGCCAAGGATAAGCTCACAGGCCAGTTCTCTTACATCGCCATCATGGCGCCGGTGCCAGTGCTGGTTGCCCAGGCGGTTAAGGATGCTTCGCATGGCTGCCTGGTGAATATCTTCGCCGGGATCCCCGCACCCACGAAGCACCAGGTCGACGTGGATATGGTCATCGAGAAGCAGGTGTTCATGTTCGGTACCTCCGGCTCCACGATCCGCGACATGAAGATCGTGCTCTCCAAGGTGCAGAGCGGACAACTCGACACCAACTGCTCCGTGGATGCGGTCTCCGGCATGGCCGGTGCGAAGGATGGCATCGCGGCCGTCGAGAATCGCACGCTGGCCGGCAAGATCATAGTTTACCCGCAGTTGCACGATCTGCCGCTCACGCCACTGACCCGCATCGGCGAGAAGTATCCGACGGTGGCGGCCAAGCTGGATCGCGGCCAGTGGACCAGGG
>JAKORQ010000209.1 GCA_029777755.1 Planctomycetota bacterium | reverse complement strand
CATCCTGCCACTGGTCGCCTACGCCATCTTCGGGCCCAGCCGCATCATGGTGCTGGGGCCCGACTCCACGCTGGCCGCCGTGATTGCCGCGCTGATCCTGCCCCTGGCCGCACGCGACCCCGCGCATGCCGTGGCCCTTGCCGGCACGCTGGCGCTGCTGTCAGGGAGCTGCTCGCTGGTAATCGGCTTCGCACGTCTGGGCCTGCTCGCTGATCTCCTGTCCAAGCCCATCCGCGTCGGCTTCATGAACGCCATCGCACTCACCGTGCTGATCGGGCAACTGCCCAAGCTCTTCGGCTTTTCGGTCAAGGCCGACGATCTGCCGGAGAAGACCCTCAAACTTGTACAGGGCATCGCCGACGGCCGCACCAACGCGGTGGCCTTGCTGATCGGTGCCGGCTCCCTCGCGCTCATCCTGCTGCTCAAGGCCTATCGCCCCAAATGGCCCGGCATCCTGATTGCGGTCGCGCTGGCCACGGTGGCGTCGGGCCTGCTGGATCTGGGGCACGTGGCCCACATTTCGGTTCTGGGCCCGATGCCCCAGGGGCTGCCGGAATTTCGGATGCCCACCGCCAGCCTGGACGAGGTCCTTCGCCTGCTGCCAGGTGCGCTCATCATTTCTTTGTTGTCCTTCGCCGATACCAGTGTGCTGTCGCGCGCACTCGCCCAGCGAGGCGGCTATCAGGTCAGTCAGAACCAGGAAATGATTGCCCTGGGCACCGCCAACATCGCCTCCGGCCTGTTCCAGGGCTTTTCGATCAGCAGCAGCGCCTCGCGCACGCCAGTGGCCGAAGCGGCAGGCGCGCGAACACAGCTCACCGGTCTGATCGGCGCCTTCATGATCGCCCTTCTGCTGATGTTTGCGCCAACCCTGCTGAAAAACCTTCCCAGCGCCGTCCTTGGCGCGGTGGTGATCGCGGCCTGCCTGTCCTTTGCCGATCTCCCGGGCATGTGGGAGATGTATCGCTTGCGCAAGGTGGAGTTCGCTCTGTCGGTCATCAGTTTCCTCGGCGTGGCTTTCGTCGGCGTGATCGAGGGCATCTTCATCACCATCGCCCTGGCCCTGCTGGTGCTGGTGTGGAATGCCTGGCATCCGCACTCGGCCATCCTGGCCCGTGTGGACGGCGCCAAGGGCTACCACGACATCAGTCGTCATCCCGAAGGCCGTCTGGTTCCCGGCCTGGTCCTGTTCCGCTGGGACGCCCAGCTGTTCTTTGCCAATGCCGAACTCTTTCGCGAGCAGATCCTCAATGCCGTCTCCAGCGCACCCACCGATGTCCGCTGGGTCGTGGTGGCATCCGATGCGATCAACGATGTCGACATCACGGCGGCCGATGTGTTGCTGATGTTGCATGGTGAACTTCGGGACAAGGGCATCGAGCTCTGGTTCGCCGGGATGAAGGGCCCCGTGAAGGATCGGCTGCGGCACTACGGCACGCTCGACGTCATCGGACACGACATCTTCAGCCCGACGGTGGGTAGCGCGGTCAACCGGTATCGCGCCAGCCACGAGGTCGACTGGAAGGACTGGGACGAGGTTTGAGGGCCGGTCTCGCTCAGCTCAGTGGGCCGCGCTTGAAATATTGATCTGAATCAGGCCTGCGTTCAAGTGCGAAGAACAGAATGGCCTTGAAGTGAGTGGTGATGGCGGCGGCCTTTATGCGAGGCGCCGAGCGAACAGGATGCTCTCACTCAACGAGGTCTGCCATGCGCAAAACGTCCCAACGGAAGCCGGCTGGCGAATGGGACATGCTTCGCCATCCACCGGATTTCTCGCTGGTCCTGGGTGGACCGCTGTTCCAGCTCATGCGCCGTGTCCATCTGTCCGACGATGCACTGATGATGGTGCGCCAGCGCGTCATCGTGATCGCCCTGCTGGCCTGGCTGCCGCTTCTTCTACTTGCCGGGCTGGAGGGGAACCTGTGGGGCGGCCCTGTGGCGGTGCCGTTCCTGAAGGATGTGGAGGTTCACATCCGTTTCCTGATCACGCTGCCTTTGCTGATCGTCGCCGAACTGGTGGTGCACCAGCGCATGCGGCCCCTGATCCAGCAGTTTCTTGAAAGAAACCTGGTTCCCGAGAACGGCCTCAGCCGATTCGAGGCGGCCATCGCGTCGGCGGTTCGCCTGCGCAACTCCGTGTTCGCCGAGGTGCTGCTGATCGCTCTGGTTTATGGCTTTGGCATCCTGGTCGTCTGGCGTCACTACATCGCACTGGACACCGCAACCTGGTACGCAACGCCGACGGCGGGGGGATCGACGCTTTCTGTGGCCGGCGCGTGGTACGGCTACGTCAGTCTGCCCATCTTTCAGTTCCTGCTGGTGCGCTGGTACTTCCGGCTGTTCATTTGGGCGCGATTTCTCTGGCAGGTATCGCGCATCGAACTCAGCCTGATCGCCACGCATCCGGACCGGCTCGGCGGTTTGAGCTTTGTATCCGGGCAGGTCTATGCCTTTGCTG
>JAKORQ010000208.1 GCA_029777755.1 Planctomycetota bacterium | reverse complement strand
CATCACCCGAGCAGATGCCAGAACAGGCTCAGCTTTCCAGGCGCCCAGCACGCGCGGGTAAAGCCCGCCGGCCCTCCGGCAAGGGCGTCCGGGCATAGGCGAAAAAAAACCGCTCCGTGGAGCGGTTTTGGGATCACTGGAGAGCTGAATCAGCTCAATGCAACGCCTTCGCGCTGCGCCATCTCATTCACCACGTTCTCGATGGCGGTTCGATCTTCGACTGAAACGCGAAAGAGCATGGTCGACTTGAGCATCGGGAGCAACACCATGGGCTGCTTTTCCGCCGGGCAGGTGGACAGCTTGGCGCAAACAGAGATCAACACGCGAGTGCTCATCGTGCAGCGGATGTCGCCGTTGGCAAACGAGTTGCGCACGCCGTTAGCCACCTCCACCATCAACTTGATGAGGTCCTGGCGGACTTGCGGCGAACGCCGATGGAGCATTGTCACTTCCTGTTCGGCCGGAAGGTAGTCCACCGCGATGCCCAGCGTGAATCGATCGAGGAGCGCCAAGTTCATGGGCTTGATTCCTCGGTAGTTCGACTTGCCAGCGCCGTCGATCGCGTTGCCGGTCATCGCCACCCGAAAGTCTGGATGGGCTTTGACGGTCTCATTGGTCTCTGGGATGTAGTAGCTGGCACCGCCGGCGTTGCGGAGGGTGTCCAGCACGCGATTCAAACCGCCGACGGCACCTGGCTCCAGAAAGTTGCCCTCATCGAGCAAGAGAATCGCGCCGCGCCGCATTGCGTCGATGGCGGGTCCGTCCTGCCACCCCGTGGATCCGGCTTCGGTGATGGTGACTCTGCCAATCAGCTCCTGGAGTTCCAGTTTTTCATGGCATCCTACGGTCACGACCGGCCAGTTGGTACGAGCAGCTGTTTGCTCCACCAGGCTGGTCTTACCTGGCCCAGTCTCGCCGGTCAGAAGGAGCGCCTTCTCGTCACCGCGGTAGAAGAACCGCAGCAGGGCGAGTTGATCCGGCCGGAACACGTAGCTCATATCGATCTCAGGGACGCCGTCCAGCGCGCCCGTCCTCACCGGAAACATGGTGTTGGCTCGCTGGCTCTCCGGCACCTGGATCCCGAACAGCTCATCCGCGCCAACCTGCGCGTGGGTAATCTGAAAAGTAGTTGTCTCGTCAAACATTGAAGTACTCCTGATGCCCCAGCTTGGCTGGGGGGGTTGAACATGCGTGGAGATGGCAT
>JAKORQ010000207.1 GCA_029777755.1 Planctomycetota bacterium | reverse complement strand
GTGGGCAATGAAGAATCTGGTTCTGGCGCTTTTGTTGGCGATGCAGGCCGTGGTGCTTGCGTATGCCGAGCCTTCTGCACCTCGCTCTACAGGGATCGGGATCAAGGATTACCCCTGGCAGGCGCTGGCGGGTGAGAAGAGCGAAGCGCTGGAGCGCAAGGGCAGCAGAAAGCGCGGTGCGGTCCTCTACTCGCTGTGCCGCAGTTGCCACCTGCCGTCTGGGGGTGGCCGTTCCGACGGCAGCATCCCTCAGATCGCGGGGCAGCACAGCAGCGTGCTGATCAAGCAGATGGCCGACATCCGAGCCGGTTTGCGGGACAACCCGACGATGTACCCGTTTGCTGCGGCACTGACCGATCCGCAGGATCTGGCCGATCTCGCCGCCTATCTCGAAGGGCTGTGTATCCCTCTCGAGCATGGCCAGTACGATGCTCAAGACGCCGCTCAGCAAGTGGCGAAAGGCAGAGAGCTTTACGAAAAGGAGTGCAGGGTCTGCCACGGGCCCAGCGGTGAAGGCTCCAGGAACAAGCTCTATCCGCTGATCGCAGGGCAGCACTATGCATACCTGCTGCACCAGATGACCCAGATCCGCAACGGCAAGCGCCGCAACGCCGATCCCGAAATGGTCAGGATCATCAGCAAGTACAACGACGATCAACTGCTCGCGATTTCGGCTTACCAGTCGAGCCTGGTGCTGCCCGGAAAAACGTGCAGGGCCAAGGCGCCGGCCATGCAGCAGTAGGCACGCGGTTTTCGGTGTAACGACGGTCGATCAGAGGCCTGCTTCCTGTGGTGGAGGGCGGCTCGATTACCTTGAGGCAACCCTGCCTCCCATCTTTCAGCAGTTGATCGCCTCGTCGATAGAACGGGCGCCGATGGCGACGATAACCTTGGGCACTGCACCCCCTTTGTCGATAGGGCGATGCGTGAGTTGCTTGGTAGCCTGTCGTTCTGGCTTGCCCAGCCCAGATGCCCTCAATGTGGCGTTTCTGGATACGTTTGAAAAGCAGGTACAATTTGCACGCGCTTGAGCGCTTTCGGATAGATCATCGTCTGTCGGGCTGAACTCGCGGCAGATGCTGGTTTCGCTTCCCTTGCCGGACTGGCTGGACATGTACCGTTTGGGATCGCCAAGGATGCTTATGGACGTATCGACACCCATGAAGAGCCTGGCGCTGGCAAGCTGGCAGGTGTTTCTGATGTGCATGATTGGCCTGTTTGCCGGCATGCTGCTCACGCCAACAACAGGCAGAGCGGCCGATTCTGCCCGCATCGTACTGAACCCCGCCGAGCGCGCCTGGCTGACGGCCCATCCTGAGCTGACGTTCTGCTATACCGATGCTTTTCCGCCCGGCCTCTATCTGGACAAGAATCAGCAGCCCGTGGGCTATGTTCCTGATCTTTTCAGGCTGCTCGGCGAGCGACTCGGGACCTCGATCAGGATACGGGTTCTCCCGTGGCACCAGGCGGCCGCCGAGGCCAAGGCGCGGCGTTGCGCGGGCCTCGCGATGGCCAGAAAGCTCGATGTCTGGCGGGAGGATTTCCTTTTCAGCGACAAGGTGGGGTCCAACTACCTGTTCCTCTACGCGCGCAGCGACCAGGCCGCACCGGCGCGACAGTTAAGCGAGTTGCACGGCAAGAAGGTCGCCTACCTGAAGGGCGAAGCGATGTCGCAGGATTTGCTGTTCAAACATCCCCAGATTTCAGGGCGGCCCCACGATCAGGTCGAGGGGGCTATCGCGGCCTTGATGAGCGGCCAGGTAGAGGCCATCATCGGCTCAATGGGTGTTGAACTCGAGCGTCGGAAAAACAGCAATCTCGGCTACAAACTCACCGCCCAGATCATCGAAAGCAAGGCCGATACGGTGATTGCGGTACGCAAGGATTGGCCGGAACTGGTCGCTCTCCTG
>JAKORQ010000019.1 GCA_029777755.1 Planctomycetota bacterium | reverse complement strand
GAGCTTGCGGATCTGCTTCATCTGGTCCATGAAGTCGTTGAGGGTCAGTTGACCCTTGAGCATCTTCTCCTGGATGCGGGCAGTCTCCTCGGCATCGAACTTCTGCATGGCATCCTGCACCAGGCCGACGATGTCGCCCATGCCCAGGATTCGCTGTGCCATGCCCTCAGGCCGGAACTCTTCCAGGCCCTCGAGCTTCTCGCCTACGCCGATGAACTTGACCGGCTTGCCGGTGACATGCTTCGCCGAGAGAAGCGCGCCGCCACGCGTGTCAGAGTCGAACTTGGTGAGGATCAGGCCATCCAGCTCCAGCTGCTCGTTGAATGCCTTGGCGCTGTTGACGGCATCCTGGCCGCTCATGGCGTCCAGCACGAGCAGGATCTGATGCACGCCGATCTGGGTGTTGATGTCCTTCAACTCGGCCATCAGCTCCTGGTCGATGTGCAGTCGGCCGGCGGTATCGAGGATGACGATATCGCGTCCCTGCTGCTTGGCCTGGTTGATCGCCGCCCTGCAGACCGCCACGGCCGCCCCTTTGGCGACATGGCCATGCTCAGCCACCTTGGTGGTGTCGAGATAGACCGGCACGCCCACCTGCTCGCCGAGCACGCGGAGCTGCTCCACCGCCGCGGGGCGCTGAAGGTCGGCCGCCACCAGCATGGGATTGTGCCCCTTGCTCTTGAGCAGCCGTGCCAGCTTGCCGCAGGTGGTGGTTTTACCCGAGCCCTGCAGACCGCAGAGCATGATCACTGTCGGCCCCGGGCTGACCGTCATGATGCTGGTGTCCACCGGGCCCATCAGCTGCACGAGCTCGTCATAGACGATCTTGATGAACAGCTGCCCGGGCTGGAGACTCTTGATCACCTCCTGCCCGAGGGCCTTCTGCTGGACATGCTCGCAGAACTCCTTGACCACCTGGTAGTTGACATCCGCCTCCAGCAGCGCGGTGCGCACCTGCTGGGTAGCGTCACGGATGTTCTCCTCGGTGATCGTTCCCCGGCCGGAGATGGAACGGAACGCAGCATTAAGACGATCTGTCAGGGCAGTAAACATAGGCGTGCGGGATTATCTCAGTTACTGACGCATTTGTCACCCGCCCGCGTTGGCCTGATGCCGTGTAATTTGTGAATCCCGGCGGGCATCGGCCGGATCAACTGCCCTACTGAGGTTGCTTCTGCTATAAAGGTGTGACAGGGACAGGAAGCATGATCGAACGACTCTTCAATGCTTACGACCTCCGCGGCGTCTACGGACGCGAACTCAACGAGGATGCCGCGTGGAAAATCGGCTACGCGACCGCACTCTACCTACAGAGATCGCGCCAGGGGGGATTTGCCCCCAAGGTGACGATCGAGAAGACCATCGTGGTGGGGCGAGACACCCGCTCCCACTCAGCGGGGCTGCTGGGAGCCCTGATCGAGGGGATCCGCGCGGCCGACTCTGATGTCGTCGACCTGGGGGTGATCGACACTCCCATGCTCTATTTCGCCATTAACCATCTGGACTGCGTCGCGGGGATCATGGTCACCGGCGGCTACCTGCCGGCCGAGCATGGTGGCTTCCTGATCTCCGGCCCGCACGCCCGCCCCATCTCCAACGCCAGCGGACTGGAGGACATCCGCCGGATCAGCAGCACGTTGCGCGTCGGGCGTACCGGCCTGCAGGGCAAACTGGAGCAGCAGGACCTGTGGACGAGCTATCGCCGCCATGTGCTCCAGTTCCTGAACCTGCAGCGGACTGTGCGCGTCGCCGTCGACGCATCCAACGGTGCGGCGGCGAAAGTGATCCCGGCCGTT
>JAKORQ010000206.1 GCA_029777755.1 Planctomycetota bacterium | reverse complement strand
CATGCGCAGGCCCTCGGCTCCGTGCATGCGGATGTAGGTGTAGGCGCGCACGAACATACCGAAGTTGCCATTGAAGCTGTGCAGGCGACCGATCGATTTGGCTGGATCAGCCCAGATGTAGGTATCGCCATCTTTCTCGACACGTGGTGCTGGCAGATAGGCTTCCAGACCCTCGCGTACGCCGACCGGACCAGAACCCGGTCCGCCACCACCATGAGGCGTGGAGAATGTCTTGTGCAGGTTGTAGTGCATCACATCCACCCCGAGATCACCTGGTCGGGCGATACCGAGAATGGCGTTGAAGTTGGCACCATCGTTATAGACCAGCCCCCCGCACTCGTGTATGAGCTTGATGATCTCCTGGATATGCTCATCCCAAAGACCGAGTGTGTTCGGATTGGTGATCATGAGTCCGGCGATATCCGGCCCCAGCAGACCCTTCAGAGCCTCGATATCGGCATTCCCACGATCATCGGAGGGGATACTGACGATATCGAATCCGGCCATCACTGCGGTTGCCGGATTGGTGCCGTGTGCGGAATCCGGAATCAGCATCTTGGTGCGGGCGGTATCGCCTCGCTCTTCGTGATAGGCGCGGATAATAAGGCAGCCGGTCAGCTCACCGTGAGCGCCGGCCGCTGGTTGCAGTGTTACCTGATGGAAACCGGCGATCTCCGCCAGCATCTCCTGGAGCTCATACATCAGCTCAAGGGCGCCCTGCACGGTTTCGGCTGGCTGATAGGGATGCAGGTTCGCAAAGCCTGGGAGCCGACTCACCGCCTCATTGATCTTCGGGTTGTACTTCATGGTGCAACTACCGAGCGGATACATCGCGATATCGATGGCGTGATTCTTTTGGCTCATGCGCGTGAAGTGGCGGATCACATCGATCTCGCTCACTTCTGGCCACATCAGCGATTCGCGCTGCATCTCAGCTGGCGGCTCGACGGCCGGAACATCGGATAGAGGAAAGCGCACGCCGCGCCGACCGGGCTTGCTGAGTTCAAAGATCAACGGCTCGACCGCCATGTGGAAAACTCCCTGTGAAGCGTAAATCTGGAGAGCACGGGAGGCGAATCGCGACCCCATTTGCCATCGTTGATGGTAGCACGGGAATCAGTGTTGTGGAGCAATCTCACTGGCACGAATACCGAGTCCCCGGCGATGTCGCCAGGCGATGACGGAAGCCATGGTGATGCAGCTGATGATGGAGACGATAAATGGGAGAACTGCATTCCAGCCATAGAGCGCGGCGGCCACCAGTGGCGAGAAGCTGAGTGCACCTCCACCAAGCACCTCAATAATCGCGAACGCCCGTGTTTGCAGATGCTGTGGCGCGTACTGGCCGACGGTGGCCACGAGGACCTGCCAGGTGGCGAAGAATCCGCCACGGCAGATATAGGCGATCGCTATTGCCGGTAACCAGGGCGAGACCGCGAAGAGGAGATAGCCAAGCGCGGTGACGAGAATCGACCAGATCGCTGCCAAAAATGGCTCACGCGCCATGAAGCGCAATCGCAGTCCGGCCCACCCGAATGCCAGCGTACCGATTGCAGCGCCAGTTGAGAGCAGCGTGATCGTTGCTGGTGTGATATCGCGCACATCCTGCAGAAAGTTCGGCAGAAGCATGCTGCCGACACCAAGACTGAAGATGGTGAGGGCGTGAATGATGACAATATCGCGTGTCGTGCTATGCCGGATTACGTCACGGATCGAACCT
>JAKORQ010000205.1 GCA_029777755.1 Planctomycetota bacterium | reverse complement strand
TGGACGGGATCATCCGGACGGCCATGATGTAGGGCACGCCCATGATGGACGCCCAGGCGATGCCGAAGCCGATCATCGGGATGAAGATCAGGTACTGGTTGGTCATGAAGGGCACCGTCGCCAACCCGACCGCGGCCAGCAGCAGGCACACGCAGTGCACCAGCTTTGCGCCCCGCTTCCGGGCGAACGCCACCAGCGCGAAGGCGATGCAGAAGGTCACGATGTTGTACCAGCCGTTGACCAGGCCGGTCCAGGCGACCGCCTCTTCTTTGCCCTGATCGGTGTGCGGGAACATGTTCTGGGCGATGGTGAGGGCGATGAACTGCCAGTAGATCACCAGGCCGTACCACTGGAAGAAGTAGACCAGCGCGAGCTTTCGCAGCTCCACCGGCATGTCTCGGAACGCTTCGCCGATCTCGGCCAGGGCCGCGCCGAGACCACCCTTCTTGGCGCGCATCGCCGCGAGCTCCTCCGGGCTCGGCGGGATCTCGGGAGTCCGCAGGATGGAGATCAGGACGGAGCCGATCGAGCAGACGGCACCGAGCATGAACGATCCGAGCACCCAATAGGGGATGCCCGCTTCCGTGCCACCCTCGATGAACTTCTGGAACACGAACAGCGAGACGTTGGCCAAGGTGATGCCGAGGCCGGTGAAGAACGATTGGGCCAGGAAGCCCTTGCCCAACTGTGATGGCGGCAGCTTGTCGGCGATGAACGCCCGGTAGGGCTCCATCGCGGTGTTGTTGCTGGCGTCCAGCAGCCACAGCAGGAGCACGGCCATCCAGACCGCGGTGACGAACGGGAACAAGAACAGGCACACGCTGCAGCCGATCGCGCCGATCAGGAAGAAGGGCTTGCGGCGCCCCCAGCGGGGGCTCCAGGTGCGGTCCGACATTGCCCCGATCAGCGGCTGGATGAGCAGGCCGGTGATCGGTCCGGCCAGGTTCAGGATCGGCAGGTCGTGGGGATTGGCGCCGAGGAACTCGTACACCGGGTTCACCGCGGTCTGCTGCATGCCGAAGCTGTACTGGATGCCGAAGAACCCGAAGTTCATCACCAGGATGGCCGGCATCGACATCAGCGGCTTGGTCCGGACGATGCTGGTCTGGCTGACGTTGCCGCCCGCGCTCATCGGTTACCTCCCTTGGTCCGGGCCAGGTAGTCGGCCAGGCGAGTCAT